>NZ_DBFZUT010000056.1:0-50883 GCF_048519415.1 Faecousia sp.
CCTTTCACACTTTTCTTCCCTCCGTAGCTTTCGGCTGAGCAATTTTCCAATCAGGCGGGGGCGAATATTTGCAAAAATGGGGACCACCGGCTTCGCCGGTGGTCCCCAAATAATTTTAACTTTTCTCGCAACACCGAGCTACCATTTCCTCCATCATGCCCTGCCGCAGGTGGCACAGCAGCCGGAACTGCTCCACGATGTCCGCCTGCATGCCCTGACTCATCCATAGCACGATCTGACCATAGCACTCGCACTGGTAAAACCGCACCAGCACCTCCCGGTCCGCCTCCGGCAGAGCCTTCCCGGCAAACGCCGTGTCAAAATAGCTGCCCACCACGCTGTGGCAGATGTCAATCAGGCTGTGCTCATAGGCCTCGTGGCTGGCGGAATTGTAAAGATGCAGCACGGCCGTTCGGTTCTGCAGGGCAAATTCCACGGCAATTTCCAGGCACTGCTCCAGCGAGTCGACCGTCGGGTACTCCTGCACGATGCGTGCAGCCTCGTCCCGCACGATCTCCTCCGCCAGTGCGGGGATGTCCGGGTAGTGATAGTAAAACGAATTGCGGTTGATGCCGCAGTCCTCCACGATGTCCTTGACTGTGATCTTGTTGAGCGGACGCTCGTTGAGCAGCTTCAGGAACGAAGCGCGGATCGCACGCTTGGTCAGCGATGTCACGGGCTGCACCTTCCTTTCCTGCCCATTATGCCACAGACCGGGATTTTTTGCAAGGAAAAAAACAGGGCCGCCGGAGCGGCCCCGCTTGCGGATTATTTTGCTGCGTTGCGCAGGATGCACTTGAGCGTGCGCACGGCGGCCTCCATGTCCTCGACCGGGACGTACTCGAACCGGCCGTGGTAATTCTCGCCGCCCGTGAACAGGTTCGGGCAGGGGAGCCCCTCGTAGGACAGGCGCGCGCCGTCCGTGCCGCCGCGGATGGGCACGACGCGCGGCGTGACGCCCGCATCGCGCATGGCCTGCTGCGCCGCCTCGACGATGGCCATGTGCGGCTCGATCTTCTCGCGCATGTTGTAGTAGCTGTCGCGCAGGGCGACCTCGACCGTCCCCGCGCCGTATTTCGCGTTCAGGAAGGCCGCCGCCGACTCGAACAGCGCCTTGCGCGCCTCGAACGACGCGCGGTCGTGGTCGCGGATGATGTATTCGAGCGTCGCCAGCTCCACCTCACCCTGCATGGCACACAGGTGGCTGAAGCCCTCGTAGCCCTCCGTGGCCTCCGGGCGGTCGTGCACCGGCAGCATACCGTGGAACTCCATGGCGATGAGCTGCGCGTTGATCATGCAGCGCTTGGCCGAGCCGGGGTGGACGTTGCGCCCGTGGACGGTCACAACGGCGGATGCGGCGTTGAAATTTTCATATTCCAGCTCACCGAGCGTGCCGCCGTCGACGGTGTAGGCGTAGTCCGCGCCGAAATGCGCCAGATCGAAGCGGTCCGCGCCGCGGCCGATCTCCTCATCCGGCGTGAAGCCGATGCGCAGGGACGCGTGCGCGCCGCCCTCGGCCAGCAGCTCCTCCACGGCGGTCAGGATTTCCGCGATGCCCGCCTTGTCGTCCGCGCCGAGCAGCGTCGTGCCGTCCGTGACGATCAGGTGCTTGCCGACGCTGCGGTTCAGGATCGGGAAATCCGCAGGGCTGAGCGCCGTCGTGTCGTTCAAAGCGATGTCGCCGCCGGTGTATTCCACGATGCGCGGCTTGATGTCCCTGCCGGAGCAGTCCGGCGAGGTGTCCATATGGGCAATGAGGCCGATGGCGGGCGCACCGGGCGTGCCGGGCACGGAGCCGTAGACATAGCCGTCCGCGTCGATGCGGGCGTCCGCAATACCGAGCGCGCGCATCTCCTCCACGAGCGCTTCGCCGAGCAGCTTCTGCTTCGCGGTCGAGGGGCAGGTCTCCGAGCTCTCATCCGACTGCGTGTCGAAGGAAACATAGTGCAGAAGGCGTTCCGTTACCGTCATATCCGTTCTCCTTTCCAATTGTCGAAAACTGCCCCGGCGTTTGGCCGGGGCAGAAATTTTTTCTTACTTGCCGCAGAGCGCTGCAGTGTCCTGCGCGATCATGAGCTCTTCGTTCGTGGGGATGACCCAGACCTTCACGCGGGAATCGTCCGCGGAGATGAGGGCTTCCTCGCCGCGCACCTTGTTGCGCTCCGGGTCGAGCTTGACGCCGAGGAATTCCAGACCCTCGCAGATGGCGGCGCGGTTCGTGCAGCCGTTCTCGCCGACGCCGGCCGTGAAGACCAGGCAGTCCAGACCGCCGAGCGCGGCGGCGTAGGCGCCGATATACTTGCGGACCTCGTAGCAGAACTTGTCCAGCGCGAGCTGGCAGGCTTCGTCGCCCTTGCTGGCGCCGGCCTCGAGATCACGGAAGTCGGAGGACACGCCGTTCGACAGAGCCAGCACGCCGGACTTCTTGTTCAGCATCGTCAGGCACTCGTCGGCCGTCATGTTGTACTTGTTCATGATGAACTGCGCGACGCAGGTGTCGATATCGCCTGCGCGGGTGCCCATGGGAACGCCGGCCAGCGGGGACAGGCCCATGGATGTATCCTGACACTTGCCGTCCGCAACGGCGGAGAGGGAGGAACCGTTGCCGAGGTGGCAGACGACGATCTTCAGCTCGCTTGCGGGCTTGCCCATCAGCTCGATGGCGCGCTTGGAGACATAGCGATGGGACGTGCCGTGGAAGCCGTAGCGGCGGAGGTGATCTTCCTCATAATACTTCGTTGGGATGGCGTAGCGATAGGCCTTCGGGGGCATGGTCATATGGAACGCAGTGTCGAACACGGCGACCTGGGGCTTGCCCGGCATGACCTTCTCGCAGGCCTCGATGCCCATGAGGTTGGCGGGGTTGTGGAGCGGGCCGAGGGGGATGCAGTCGCGGATGGCCTGCTTGCAGGCTTCGTCGATGATGCAGGATTCGACGAACTTGTCGCCGCCGTGCAGCACGCGATGGCCGATGGCATCGATCTCGTCCGTGGACTTCAGAACGCCGTACTCCGGATCGACAAGGATGGACAGGACGGCCTCAATGGCTTCGGAATGCGTGGGCATGGGGATGTCGCGCTCGACCTTCAGACCGGTGGCGGGGACCTTGTGTGTCAGCTTGCCATCGATGTAGATGCGCTCGCACAGGCCCTTGGCGAAGACCTCACCGGAGGTCGGGTCCATCAGCTGGTACTTCAGCGAAGAGCTGCCTGCATTGATCACGAGAATTTTCATGGTTGTGTCAACTCCTGTAAAAACATTGTTTTCTTTTCTTCAATTTCGTGATAGTATTAACACATACGGCTTTATTCTATAATAAATTGGCGCATGATACAAGTGCTTTTTTGGGAAATGAGGAATTTTTTGTGAGGATCGCCGGAATCATCTGCGAATACAACCCCTTCCACAACGGCCATGCCCATCAGCTCGCCGTGCTGCGGGAGGCGGGCTATGCGCCGGTGTGCGTGATGAGCGGGGACTATGTCCAGCGGGGCGAGCCCGCTGTCATCCCGGCTGCGTCACGGGCCGAGGCCGCCGTTCGCTGCGGGGCGGCGCTGGTGCTCGAGCTGCCGCCAAGCTATGCGCTCCGCTCGGCAGAGGGCTTTGCGGACGGCGGCGTGGAGCTGCTCGACCGCCTCGGCTGCGCGGAGGCGCTGTGCTTCGGCAGCGAGAGCGGCGATGCGGAGGCCCTGCTGGCTACGGCGCGAACGCTGCTGTCTCCGGAGCTTGTGCCGCTGCTGAAGCAGGAGCTTGCGGGCGGCGCCTCGTTCCCGGCGGCGCGGCAGCGGGTGCTGGAACGGCTTGGCGCGCCCGGTGCGGCGCTGCTGGAGCGGCCCAATTCCATTCTTGCGGTGGAATACTGCAAGGCCCTGCTGCGGCGCGGGTCTGCCATGCGGCCGCTCGTGCTGCACCGCGCGGGGGATTATCACGGCGGGAGTGCTGCGGATGCGCCTTCGGCCAGCTTCCTGCGCGGGCAGGCGGACTGGACGGGCTATATGCCGGAGGCTGCGCGGGCCGTGCAGGCCGCTGCACCGCGATATAGGCTGGCGGCGGGGGAGCGGGCCATGCTTGCGCGCCTGCGGGCCATGGGGGAGGAAGCGTTCGCCGCGCTGCCGTTCGGCTCCGAGGGCCTGTGGCAGAAGGTGATGCATGCCTGCCGCACGGAGGCGTCGCTGGAGGGCATCCTCGCAGCCGCAAAATCGAAGCGCTATCCGCGCACCCGGCTGATGCGGATGCTCCTGTGCGGCTTTCTGGGCCTGACGGAGCAGCAGCTGACCGAGTCTGTGCCCTATGTGCGCGTGCTGGCGCTCGATGCGGACGGCCGGGCCATCCTGCGGGCGGCGCAGGGCGGGCTCTCGCTCCTGCATGCGGGAGAGCGCGCACAGGACTGCGCGTTTGCGGAAACGGAGCGGCGCTGCCGCGCACTTTACGGCCTGTTCCGGGAGAACGGGCCCGCGGAGCCTGTACCGAAATCGCGCGTCTATGTGCAAAGGGATTGACATCGGGCAGCATTTCCCATACAATCATTTCCAGATGCGCACGGCGCACGGAAAAGGAGAGAGAAAAATGGCAATTATGCTTCGGCTCAAATGCCCGTCCTGCGGCGAAGTCATGAACGCGGCAGGCTTCTGCAATTGCACCAAATGCGGCACACCGATCCGCTACAACGGCTGGGGAATGCTGCAGATCTACCGCATGGGCTCCCCGGTCGGCATCGCGGCAGGCTACGGCATTTATCTGGACGGCCAGCCCTACGGCCATCTGGCCAACAAGGAGAGCATCCGCATTCCGCTCCCGATGGGGACGCACACGCTGCACATGACCTGCGGCATGACGCGCCGCTGTGAGGACCTGACGTTCACACTGACGCCGGAGGCCCCTGCCGCCTATGTCAAGGCGTCCATCCGCATGGGCTTCTGGTCGAACACGATCCGCCTGACTCCGGCCGATCCGTCCGAAATGCCGCAGGCGTAAACCGGTTTTTCCAAGAAAAAAAGCAAAAATAATGCTTGCAATTCTGCGAAAACTGTGGTAAGATAGTCGGGCATTGAAAATAAGAGGGGCATCATGCCCTTTTACGAAACGAGAAAGAGGTGAAAGCAATGAAGGAAGGAATCCATCCGAAGTACGAACAGACGACGATTCGATGCGCGTGCGGTGAGATCATTGAGACCGGTTCCACGAAGAAGGACATCAAGGTCGAAATTTGCTCCAAGTGCCACCCTTTCTATACCGGCAAGCAGAAGCTGGTTGATACCGGCGGACGCGTTGACCGCTTTAACAAGAAGTTTGGCCTGAAGTAAAGAATGAACGAAAAGTCTGCATCGTATCGGTGCGGACTTTTTTCATACTTTTTTCGGGAAAATACGCAGCTCCTGCCGCCGGCCGCTCCGGGCGGCGGCTGTGAGGAGCCCAGTCAGAATTTTGGAGGTAGTCATGCAGCAGAATGATCGAGTCAAAGCAGAGAAGGCCATCCTGGTCGGCCTGAGCGCGGACTGCTTCCGGCCGGAGGAGAACGCCACGGACGAGTCGCTGGACGAGCTGGAGGCTCTCCTCGAGACGGCGGGCGGCATCTGTGAGGCAAAGGTGCTGCAGAACCGCCACACGCCGGACCCGCACAGCTTCATCGGCGAGGGAAAGGCACAGGAGGTGCGCACGCTGCTCGAGAGCACGGGCGCGACGCTCGTTGTGTTTGACAACGACCTCTCGCCGTCCCAGATCCGCGCGCTGGAGGAGCTGACGGATGCGACCGTCCTGGACCGCAGCGCCCTGATATTGGATATCTTTGCCCAGCGCGCCAAAACGGCCGAGGGCCGCCTGCAGGTCGAGCTGGCGCAGTATCAGTACCTGCTGCCGAAGCTCTCCGGCATGGGCACTTCGATGTCCCGCCTGGGCGGCGGCATCGGCACGCGCGGCCCCGGCGAGACGAAGCTCGAAACGGACCGCCGCCACATCCGCGAGCGCATCACCCGCCTGCAGGCGGAGCTGGACGAGGTGCGCCGCGTGCGCGCCACGCAGCGTGAGCGCCGCGTGAAGAACTCCATGCCCGTCGTGGCGCTGGTCGGCTACACGAATGCAGGCAAGTCCACCCTGCTCAACGCTCTTACGGGCGCGGGCATCCCGGCCAACGACCGGCTGTTTGACACGCTGGACACGACGACCCGCCGCCTGAAGGTGTCGGATCATCTGGAGATCCTGCTGTCCGATACCGTCGGCTTCATTGCCAAGCTGCCGCATCATCTCATCGAGGCCTTTCAGGCTACGCTGGAGGAGCTGCAGTATGCGGACCTGCTGCTGCATGTCATCGATGCGTCCGACCCGCACCGCGAGGCGCACATCGAGGTCGTCGACCGGCTGATCGACAAGCTGGCCAAGCCCGGCGTGCCCGTGCTGCGCTGCTATAACAAGGCCGACCTCGTCGGCGACGTCTCGAATCTCCCCATTGGCGAGAAGAATATCCCCATGTGTGCGCGCAGCGGCATCGGCATGGACGAGCTGCTCACGCGCATTGAGGAGACGCTGACGGGCCAGCTCCACCGGGCCGTGTTCCTGCTGCCGTATTCCGACGCGGGCGCGCTGGCCCAGCTGCACGAGCAGGCGCAGGTACTCCGTGTGGATTACCTGCCGGAGGGCGTCGAGGTCGAGGCCGTCTGCCGCGAGGAGCTGTTCGGCCGCCTGAAGCGCTTTGTAAAGGAGCCGGAGGCATGAAGGAGTATCTCGTCCCCACCGGCGACGGCGAGGCACAGTTCATCGAGCGCCGCTCCCGCTTCATCGGACACATCTTCCTGACGGAGACGGAGGAGGAGGCGCTCGCGCGGCTGAAGCAGATGCGCGAGCAGTACTGGGATGCGACCCACAACGTCTACGCCTACATCATCCGCGACGGCGCAACGCGCTTTTCCGATGACGGCGAGCCGGGCGGCACGGCAGGTATGCCGGTGCTGCAGGTGCTGCAGCGGGAGGAGCTTTACAATGTAACGTGCGTTGTGACGCGCTATTTCGGCGGCATCCTGCTCGGCGCGGGCGGCCTTGTGCGCGCCTATGCTCACGGAGCCAAGATCGCCGTGGACGCCGCAGGGCGCTCCATCAAGCGCATCTGGACGAATGTCTATCTGCCGTGCCCCTACAGCTGGTATGAGCGCATTCGCCTCGAGGTCGCCGCATTCGGCGGCATGATCCGCGAGACGCAGTTCGGCGCGGATGTCGAGCTGGATCTGCTGCTGCCGGAGGAGCAGACGCAGGGCTTCCTCGAGCGGGTGACCGACCTTTCGGCCGGGACGATCGAGGGGCTGATCGGAAAACAGGAATACCGCGCGTTCCCGCTTCCCTGAGCGGACGCGCCGAGCGACAGACGGGAGGAAATGCCGATGACGATCCGGGAAGAACTGGAATGGACCGAGCACCTTTGCCTCAGTGAGCGTGCGCAGTTTTCCGATGCCACGCGCGGCCGCCCGCGGCCGGAGGAGCCGCAGGAAAACGACGTGCGGACCTGCTATCAGCGGGACTCCGACCGCATCCTGCACAGCAAGTCCTTCCGCCGCCTTATGCACAAGACGCAGGTCTTCCTGCAGCCGGAGGGCGATCACTACCGCACGCGTATGACGCACACGCTGGAGGTCGCGCGCATCGCGCGCACCATTACGCGCGCCCTGCGCCTGAATGAGGACCTGTCCGAGGCCATTGCCTTCGGCCACGATCTCGGCCATACGCCGTTCGGCCACGCGGGCGAGGTTGCGCTGACGGAGGTCATGGGCGAGCCGTTCCGCCACAACGAGCAGTCTCTGCGCGTTGTAGACGTACTGGAGAAGGACGGGCAGGGCCTGAACCTGACCTATGAGGTCCGCATGGGCATCCTCGGCCATTCGAGCCACAGCCGCATGCCGGAGACGCTCGAAGGCCAGATTGTACGCAAATCCGACCAGATCGCCTATATCAACCACGACATCGACGACGCCATGCGCGCCGGGATCCTGACGAATGACGACATTCCGCGCGAGATCTCCGACGTGCTCGGCGAGACCCACCGCGAGCGTATCAATACGCTCGTGACGGATATGATCTTCCACTCACGCGGCACGGGAGAGCTGGGCATGACGCCCGAGATCGAGCAGACCATGCAGGCGCTGCGCCAGTTCATGTTTGAGCGCGTCTACAAGAATCCGGTCGCCAAGGGCGAGGAATCCAAGGCCCGCCGCATCCTGCAGGAGCTTTATACCTATTACATCGCCCATCCCGAGGCGCTGCCGCAGGATTTCCAGCCGCAGCTCACGTTCGAGGGACTTCCGCGCGTCGTGTGCGATTATATCGCGGGCATGACGGACAAATATGCCATGTACAAGTATGACGAGCTGTTCATTCCGACCGGCTGGCAGGTGCGTGGCTGAAAGGAGGCAGAGCCGTGGCTTTTCCCCCGGCATTTCTGGATGAACTCAACGCCCGGAATCCCATCGAGGACGTCGTCGGGCAATATGTCGCGCTGACGCGCCGGGGCAGCAATCTGTTTGGCCTCTGCCCCTTCCATGGCGAAAAGACGCCATCGTTCTCCGTTGCGCCGGAGAAGGGCATTTTCTACTGCTTCGGCTGCCATAAGGGCGGCGGCGTGGTGAATTTCATCATGGAGATCGAGAACCTCACCTACGGCGACGCCGTGCGCTTTCTGGCAAAGCGCGCGGGCCTCGAGGTCCCGGACGATGGCGCTTATCAGTCGCAGTATAAGAAAAAAGAACGGCTCTGGGCACTGTGCCGCGCGGCGGCACAGTTCTATCACGCCCAGCTCAAGACCCCGGCGGGAGAGGAGGCGCGGGCCTATCTGCAGAAGCGCGGTGTCTCCGGCCAGACGGTCACACGCTTCGGCCTCGGCTATTCGCCGAATCGCTGGACGGCTCTGCTTGACGTCATGACGGCAAAGGGCTACACGAAGGAGGAACTGCTTGAGGCGGGCCTCCTCAGCCAGAACCGCGACAAGGGGACGCTCTATGACCGCTTCCGCAACCGCCTGATGTTCCCCATCATCGACGTGCGCGGCAATGTCATCGGCTTCGGCGGCCGCGTCATGGACGATTCGACGCCGAAGTACCTGAACTCGCCGGAAACGATTATTTTTAACAAGCGGCGGAACCTTTTCGCCATGAATGTCGTCAAGAAAAGCAAGCGGGAATTCATCATCCTCACGGAGGGCTATATGGATGCCATCGCGCTGCATCAATATGGCTTCGACTGTGCGGTGGCCTCGCTCGGCACCTCGCTGACGCAGGAGCACGCGGACATGCTGTCCAAATATACCGATGAGCTTGTGCTGACCTACGACGGCGACGAGGCCGGGCAGAACGCCACCCAGCGTGCCATCCCCATGCTGGAGCGGACGGGCCTGCGGGTGCGCATCCTGCGGATGCGCGGCGCAAAGGACCCGGATGAATTCCTGAAGAAATACGGCGCGGACCGCTTCCGCCTGCTGCTGGAGAGCTGCGAAAATCAGGCAGAGTACCGCCTGCGCTCACTGCAGATGCGCTTTGACCTCTCACAGGACGAGCAGAAGGTGGAATTTGCCAAGCAGGCCGCCGCCCTTATCGCGGGCTTCGGCACGGCGGTAGAGCGCGAGGTCTACGGCACGCGTGCCGCCGAGGCGGCAGGGCTTTCGCCGGACGTGCTGCGCATGGAGATCGACCGCGCCCGCAAGCGCCTGCTGCGGCAGGAGAAGCGCGAGGAGACGCGCCGGGAGATGGACCCGGCCGCAGCCGTTCAGCCGTTCCAGCGCGAGCTGCGCTACGACAACGTCCGCTCCGCCGTGGCGGAGGAGGGCCTGCTGCGCATGCTGTTCCGCGAGCCTGCTCTGCTGGCGCAGACGGAGGGCCTGACGGCGGAGGATTTCTCCGTGCCGCTGTTCGGCCGGGTCTATGCCGCTCTGCGCGAGCGGTGGCAGAACGATCTTGCCATCACGCCTGCGGCGCTGGCGGACAGCCTGAGCCCGGCGGAAATGGCGCATCTGACGGCCGTGCTGCAGAAGCAGGAGCCGCCGCTGTCCGAAACGGCGCTGGCGGATTACCTGCGCATCCTGCGTGAGGAGCGGGCCAAGGCGCGCGTGAGCGACGCCAGCGACCTGCTTGCCATGCAGCGGGATCTGAAGAAGAAAAAAGGATATGGAGGTTCGTAAGCGATGGAAGAACAGGTGCAGATGAACGAGAAGCTCCGCGCGCTTTTGGAAAAGGCGAAGCGGGAGAAAAAGATCGCCTCCAAGGACCTCATCGATACGCTCGAGGCGATCGATGCGGATGAAAAGCAGACGGAGCTGATCTACGAGGCGCTGGACGAGGCCGGAGTGGAGATCGATGTCTCCGACGTCGTGGAGCTGCTGTCCAAGCCGGTGGAGATGCTCCCGAGCGAGGAGGACCTCGAGCTGATCGAGGAGGAGAAGATCATCGACACGGAGGATCTCTCCGAAAATATGAGCCTGAACGACCCGGTGCGCATGTACCTCAAGGAGATCGGCAAGATCCCCCTGCTCACGCTGGAGGAGGAGCACAAGCTCGCCGTGCGCATGGCCGAGGGCGATGAAGAGGCCCAGAAAAAAATGACGGAGGCCAACCTTCGTCTCGTCGTTTCCATCGCAAAGCGTTATGTCGGCCGCGGCCTGCCGTTCCTCGATCTCATCCAGGAGGGCAATCTCGGCCTCATCAAGGCCGTCGGCAAGTTCGACTACACGAAGGGCTATAAATTCTCCACCTATGCGACCTGGTGGATCCGACAGGCCATTTCCCGCGCCATTGCCGACCACGCCCGCACGATCCGCATTCCGGTACACATGGTCGAGACCATCAACCGCGTCTCCCGCGCCAACCATGAGCTGCTGCAGGAGCTGGGCCACGAGCCGTCGCCCGAGGAGATCGCGCACAAGCTGCATCTCCCGCTGGAGAAGGTCGAGGAGGTCATGCGCATCGGGCAGGAGCCCATCTCACTCGAGACGCCGGTCGGCGAGGAGGATGACAGCCACCTCGGCGACTTCATTCAGGACGACGAGGCCGAGGAGCCTGCGGACGCCGCGTCCTATGCCATGCTGCGCGAGCAGCTGGCGGGCGTGCTGAAGACGCTCACGCCGCGGGAGGAGCGCGTGCTGCGCCTGCGCTACGGCCTGACGGACGGCCGCATGCATACGCTGGAGGAAGTCGGGGAAGAATTTAACGTCACACGCGAGCGCATCCGCCAGATTGAGGCGAAGGCTCTGCGCAAGCTGCGCCATCCGTCGCGTTCTAAAGTGCTGAAAGACTTTTTAGGATGACAGCTGGAACGCCCCTGAAAAAATTTCTCTTGACTTTACGGAAAAAATCCGTATGATATAGAGAGGAGAGAGGCGCGACTTTGCAGCGCGTCAAAGACAGGAGCGAAGAACGATGTTTGAACGGATCACGACATATCTGGCAGAGCAGTTCGATTTCCCGAAGGATTCGCTGCACTGGGATACGACGTTTAAGAGCCTGCAGCTCGACTCGATGGACATGGTCGAAATGATGATGGACATGGAAGAAGAGCTCGGCGTGGATTTTGACCAGAACGATATGGCAGAGCTGACCACCATTGGTGAGCTTGCCGATTACATTGAAAAGAAGCTGAACGAGGGCTGAATCAGGCCGTTCCGGTCTGTGACAAGGTCGCACTAGTCGGGGAGATAGCGGTGCCCTGTGACCTGCAATCCGCTATAGCAGGGATGAACTCCCATACCCGGGTTCGTGCTGTTTTGCTGTCCGAATAAGCGGTGTTGAGGCATCGGTCTTGCGCAACGGGCTCCCGTGAACCATGTCAGGCGGGGAACCGAGCAGCATTAAGCGGATCTGTCCGTGTGCCGCAAGGACGCCGCTGCTGAGCTGGCTGTTCGGGAAACGGAAATGGTTCCGGATTCAAATATGGGTGTGCGATCTTGTCATGGATCGGAATGGACAATAGAACGCGCGGAAGGGACGCCCCTCCCGCGCGTTTTTTGCACCGGCGCGATTGCAATTTGCGCCGTTTTCGCGTATACTATGCACTGGGAGATGATGACATGTATCAGGCACTTTACCGCAAATACCGCCCGCAGACCTTTGACGACGTCGTCGGTCAGCAGGGCGTGACCCAGACTCTGAAGAATCAGCTCCAGACCGGCCGCCTGAGCCATGCCTATCTGTTCACGGGCACGCGCGGCACCGGCAAGACGACCTGCGCCAAAATTCTGGCCAAGGCCGTGAACTGCGAAAATCCGCAGGACGGCAACCCCTGCAACCGCTGCGCCGCCTGCCGGAGCATCGATGCGGGCGCGTGCATGGACGTGCTGGAGATCGATGCCGCCTCGAATAACGGCGTGGACAGCGTCCGTGCTCTGCGCGACGACGCCGTCTATACCCCGGCGGAGGTCAAAAAGCGCGTGTATATCATCGACGAGGTGCATATGCTCTCGCTGAGCGCGTTCAACGCCCTGCTCAAGATCATCGAGGAGCCGCCGGAGCACCTGCTGTTCATTCTGGCGACGACGGAGCTGCATAAGGTGCCGGCCACGATCCTGTCGCGCTGCCAGCGCTTTGCCTTCCGGCGCATCGTGCCGGAGGATATCGTGGGCCGTCTGAATTATATCGCCTATCAGGAGAGCATCGAGCTCGAGCCGGATGCGGCTGCGTTTCTGGCGCGGCTGGCAGACGGCGGTCTGCGCGATGCGGTGAGCCTGCTCGACCAGTGCGCCTCCGCTGCGCAGGGCGCGGTGACGGTCGACGAGGCCTGCAAGGTCCTCGGCCTCGCGGGCGCGCGGCAGACGGCGGCGCTCATGGAGGCCGTCGGCAGGCATGATGCGGCTGCAGCACTCTCGATTTTCAACACGCAGTATGCCGAGGGCAAGGACCTCGGCGCCATGCTGGACGAGCTGTGCGCCGTGGCGCGCGACCTGCTCATCCTGCGCACGGCCCCGCAGGCCGGGATCCAGATGATCTCCGGCATCTGCACGCCGCAGGAGCTGCGCACGCTGCAGCCGCTGCTCAGCCCGGGCGAGCTGCTGCGCATCACGGCCGTCCTGCGCGATACGGCGGCGGGCTTCAATGCCAGCGCGAACCGCCGCATCGACGCCGAGCTCTGCCTTGTGCGCCTGTGCGAGCCGGAGGCCAGTCTGGACGCCGAGTCGCTCAATGCCCGCCTGTGCCGCGTGGAGGAGCGTCTGGCGCGCGGCGTCGTGCCCGTCGCGGCTGCGCCGCAGGCGGAGCAGGCACAGCAGGAAACCGCAGCGCCGGAGGAGTCGGAGGAGCCGGAGGCTGCCCCGGAGCCGCAGCAGTCTGCGCCGTCCGAGGCCCCGCCGGGCTTCTGGCCGGAGCTCGTCAAGCGGCTGAAAACGACGCTCCCGCTCCCGGAGCAGGCCATGTTCTCCACGCAGGACAACGCGCCGGTGTGCGGCACGCTGCATGGGGACCTTCTGGAGCTGCGGATGGAGACGGAATTCGTGCGGAACCTCATCAACAAGCCGGAGGTCCTTCAGCCGGTGGCGGATGCTGCCACGGCCCTGCTGGGCAGGTCCGTGCGGGTGCGCATCGCCTCCGGTAAGGCAGAGAAGCCGAACAAGAGCTTCGCGCGGCTCGTGAGCTTCGGAGAAGAACATCCGGAACTGGTAGATCTGAAGTAAGAATAAATTCCAACTTGAAAAAGGAGAATGTCACTATGGCAAAAGGCGGTTTCCGCGGCCCGATGGGCGGCGGCATGAACATGAACATGATCAAGCAGGCCCAGAAAATGCAGCAGGACATGCTGAAAATGCAGGAGGAGCTTGAGGTCAAGCAGTATGAGGCTGCTGCGGGCGGCGGCGTGGTCAAGGCCATCGTGAACGGCAAGCACGAGGTCGTCTCCCTGACGATCGACCCGGAGGCCGTGGACCCCGAGGACGTCGAAATGCTGCAGGATATGGTCGTCGCCGCGGTGAACGAGGCCATGCGCAAGGCCGAGGCTGAGGCGTCGCAGAATATGTCCCGCCTGACCGGCGGCCTGAATCTCGGCGGCCTGTTCTGATGCGCGTTTTTCCCGCCGCATTGGAGCGGCTGACGGAACAGTTTGCCAAGCTGCCGGGCATCGGCGGCAAGACGGCGCAGCGGCTGGCGTTTTACTTACTGTCCCAGCCGCAGGAGGAGGCGGAGGAATTCGCCGACGCCCTGCTCGAGGCGCGGAGATCCGTCCACCTGTGCCCCGTGTGCCAGAACCTGACGGATCGCGACGTCTGCCCCATCTGCGAGGATGAGGAGCGCGACCACGGCCTCATCTGCGTCGTGGCGGAGCCGAAGGACGTTGTCGCCATGGAGCGCGCCCGGGAATACCACGGCGTGTACCATGTGCTGCACGGTGTGATCTCCCCGCTGAATCAGGTCGGCCCGGATGATCTGCGCATCCGCGAGCTGCTCGAGCGCGTCGGCAGGGGCGGCGTGCGCGAGGTCATCATGGCCACGAATCCGGACACGGAGGGCGAGGCGACCGCCATGTATCTTTCCCGCCTGCTGCGCCCGCTGGAGGTGCGCGTGACGCGCCTTGCCTACGGCATCCCCGTCGGCAGTCAGCTGGAATATGCCGACGAGGTCACGCTTCTGCGTGCGCTCGAGGGCAGAAGAGACATCTAAAAAAAACGCTGCGATCTAACCGGGGACCGCAGCGTTTTTTCTATCATTTTATGGGCCTCAGCGCTCCGTTCCGAGGAAGAACAGGGCCAGTGTGCCGGGACCGGAGTGCGCGCCGATGACCGGGCCGACGTAGTTGATCTCAATGCGCGGGACGTGCAGGCGGCGGCGGACCTCCTGCGCCAGGAATTCCGCGTCTGCAAGGCAGTCGCCGTGGCTGATGAAGACGGTCTGCTTTTCCGGCTCAATGGCGCTTCTCTCCATGCGGTCGACCAGCGCGAGGATGGAATTTTTGCGGCCGCGGGCCTTCGAGACGTTGATGAGGTGGCCTTCGTTGTCCACATGAAGCACGGGCTTGATGCCGAGCGCGCTGCCGACGAGGGCCGTCGCCGCCGAGACGCGGCCGCCGCGCTTCAGGAAGAACAGATCGTCGACCGTGAACCAGTGGCACAGGTGCAGGCGGTTGTCCTCAGCGTACTTTGCGGCTTCCTCCAGCGTTGCGCCGTGCTTCAGCTCCTGCACGGTCAGCCAAACCAGCAGGCCCTGGCCCATGGAGGCGCACAGCGTGTCGACCGTCAGAACCTTCCGCTCGGGATAGCGCTCGCGCAGCTCCTGCGCGGCAATCTCGGAGGCGCTGTAGGTGCTGCTCAGACCGGATGAGAAGCCGAGATACAGCACGTCCTTGCCCTGCTCCAGATGGCGGGACATTGCCGTGAGGAACGTTTCGACGTTCGCGGCTGCGGTCTTGGCGTTTGCGCCGCTGCGCAGCATGCCGTAAAACTCGCTGGTTTTGATCTCGCGCTCATCCGGATAGTCCAGGAAGGTCCGGTCGCCGCAGTTGACACTCAGCGGGATGATATCCACGCCCAGCTCCTGCTCCAGTGCCGGATTCAGGTCAGCAGAGGAGTCGGTCATCACAACATAATTCTTTTCCATCGTTCTTACCTCCCGGAGTTCTTTACATAATACAGAAGGATCTCCGCAGACGAGCGGATGATCTTCATTTGTGTTGCTTCGTCGATCAGAATGCGGAAATTGACGCCGCCCGTGAGCAGGTTCACGAGATTGAGGTAGACCATCTCAAGATCGAGGTCGCGGCGGACGGAGCCGTCCTCCATGCCGCGCACGAGCGCCTCGCGCCCCGGTTTGTCCAGCCCGGTCGCCACGGGGCGGCTGAAGCACATGTAGCGCACGGATTCCGTCAGCTGCTCGCGCAGGGCGTAGAACGCCATGTCCTGCAGAAAGCGGATGTATTCCGGATGGGCCTCGTAGGTATCGATATATGCGCCCAATATGCGGGAAAACGTCTCATAACCGTTCTCCGGCGCGCCGCTCCGGGCGGCCTCGCAGCGCGCACTGTGCTCGGCGAGATATGCGTCGAGCAGATGATTGGCGACGGCGACGGCAATGGCCTGCTTGCTGCCGAAATAGCGGTAGACGGACATCGGCGTCAGATCGGCGTCCTCGGCGATCTCGGCGATGGTGGTCTTGTCAATGCTCTGGGCGAGGAAGCGCCCCTGTGCCGCCCGAATGACGGCGGCGCGGTTCTGCTCGCGCAGCTCCTTTTGGGTCATAAGGCACCCCAGCTTTCTGATAGTATCACTATCTATCTGTGATACATTATAACAAAACGGCGCGGGCCTGTCAACACTTCCGCGTCGAACAGACCCGCGTCAAATCGGGAATATGGTTCAGCCGAAGATCAGGATCGTGCCGATGGTCAGCACGGGCTGATGCAGCATGTAGATGAGCAGCGAATGCCGCCCGCAGAACGAGAAAAAGCGGATGACGGGATTTGCGGCGTTCACGCGCGGCAGCAGGCTCTGCTTTTTGCGGTAGGCGGTGCGGCCGATGACCGCGCCGAGCAGAAACCAGCCGAAGCCCGGCAGCAGCGGGAAATAGTCGCCGCCGCAGTAGAAGCCCTGTGCGCGCAGACCGAGCGGGAACAGGAAATTCACGGGGATACGGAATGACTCGAACCAGACGCCGAGCGCCACGAAGCCAACGCCCAGCACGGCCAGCGCCCACACCGGCAGCCGCTTGAACAGCGGGAAGAGCATCATGCACACGCCGAGCATATGCAGGATGCCGAACCAGATGAGCATGTCGCTCGGGAAGTTCAGAACGTTGACCATGAAGAACGTGACATACGAGATCACGAGAGCCGCGCCGAACACATACACGCCGCGCTGAAAGCTGCGCGAGGCCAGCGTGGCGCACAGACCGGAGAGCAGGATGAACAGAATGTGGCCGTACTGCCGGCAGAACAGAAACCAGCCGGGCAGGTCAAAGGCAAAGCCGCCGAAGGCGCTCAGGTCCCAGAAGGCGTGGATGGCGACCATGCACAGGATGCACAGCCCACGCAGGGCATCCAGCTCCCAGATACGCTGCTTTGCGGGAAGGGAAGTCTCTTTCGTCATGCGTGCTGCTCCTTTTCCGCTTCCTCCTCCAGCACGCGGTAGGCGACCTTGCCGACGAGCGTCTTGGGAAGCTCCTCCCGGAATTCGATCTCATAGGGCATTGCATATTTGGCGATGCGCTTGCGGCAGTAGGCCATCAGGTCCTGCCGGACTGCCTCCGTCGGGGCGACTCCCGGCTTCAGCACGACGAAGGCCTTGACCTTCTGCATTTTATAGGGGTCCTTCACGCCGATGACGCACGACAGCAGAACGTTTTCGTTGCCGTCGATGATATTCTCCAGCTGGCTTGGATAGACGTTGTAGCCCGAGGTGATGATCATGCGCTTGATGCGCTGGCGGAAATAGACGAAGCCGTCTGTATCCATGCAGCCGAGGTCGCCGGTGTGCAGCCAGATGCGGCCGTCGTTGTGCCGCTGCAGAACGAGCGCCGTCTCCTTCGGATTGTCGAGATAGCCGAGCATGACCGTCGGGCCGGACAGGCAGATCTCGCCCTCCTCGCCGGGGGCGACCTCCTCTGCCGTACCGGGACGAACGATCTTGTAGAACGTATCGGGAAAGGGAATGCCGATGGAGCCGTCGCGCGCGGTGACGACCGGGGTCAGGCAGCTGGCCGTTACGCATTCCGTCGTGCCGTAGCCCTCGCGGATCTGCACCTTCGCGTTGTGCGCGCGCAGGAAGGCGTCGACCTTGTGCTTCAGCTCCACGGACAGGGAGTCGCCGCCGGAGAATACGCCCATGAGGAACGACATGTCGAGCTTTTCCAACCCGGTCGTGCGCAGCAGAGCCTCGAACAGCGTCGGCACGCCGGGAATAAAGTTCGGGTGCTTTTTGCGCAGCAGGTCGGCATAGGTCCGGATGTTGAAATTCGGCACGAGGATGCAGCAGGCTCCGCCGACGAGCGCCGTGTGGATGCCGATGCCGAGGCCGAAGCCGTGGAACACGGGCATGACGGAGAGCATCGTGCAGCCGCGGATGCTTTCATAGCCGCTGGCTGCGATGGTCTGCAGCGCAAGAGCGTTGAAATTGTAGCTGGAAAGGCAGATGCCCTTCGTCGTGCCGGTCGTGCCGCCGGAATAGAGGATGCTGGCGCAGGCATCGCACTGGCCGTCGTCCGGCGGAAGCGTACCTGCGGCTTTGCGCAGCAGGTCCGTCCAGAGCGTGCAGCCCTCCTGTGGGAGCTTCGGCGTTTTGCGGCCCTGCGTCAGGTTGTAGCCGAGGCGCATGAGCGGCTTCAGCTCCGGCTGCAGGCGGGCGATCCAGAGCTTCGGCTTGCGCTTGGCCCGTGCGGCGGCCGCGGCTACCTTGCCGTAGAAGCGATCGAGCGTTAAAATGGCCTGACTGCCCGAGACATCGAGGTAGAAGCGGATCTCCTCCTCGGCGGACAGGGGATGGATCATATTGGACACGGCACCGATGCGATTGAGTGCATAGAAGCAGTCGAGCGCCTGCGGCGTATTCGGCATGCAGATCGTCACGCGGTCCCCCGCGCGGATGCCTGCGGTGTAGAGCGCGAGGGCGGCGCGGTCGATGCGCGCCAGAAAATCGCGGTAGCTCGTTCTGCGGCCCATGAACTCATAGGCGGGCAGATCCGGGCATTCGCGCGCGGTCTGCGCGACGAGCTGGTAGATGGTCAGGCGCGGATAATTCAGCGTGCGGGGAATCGCACCGTAATAATTCAGCCACGGTGCTTCTGCAGAGATCGGCATAGGCTTGCCTCCTGAAATCGGTTTTCCTCATTATAGCAGAGAATTACCGGAAAGAAAAGGTACAATCTACGTCAAATGTCAGGCCGCCCGGAAAGAGCAAGTGATATTCCGGGCTTTGCCCGGAGTGATATTTTCCTATTCGGAAAGTGATATAAAAGCCTCTCGGTTTTTGTGATATTATATTCGCCCGTTAAACTGCCGCAGGCAATATCACGATGCGAAGTATCCTATCACTGTCCGAAGGACAATTTCACTCGCTGTCAGGCGAATATAACTGAGGCGCACTTCCTTCCGGAGTGCGCCTCTCGGCGGGGCATTTTTATTTTGCGGGTGTGCTGCTGTGGCCGGGCAGCAAAATCGGGCTTTCTTTTTTCGCGCGGATGTACTAAAATATAAGGGTAAAAACAAGGATAAACCATTTCGCCCTACAGCCGATCCGGCCGGGGTTTCTTGACAGGGAGTAATTATGACACAGGAACTGGAGCAGCGCTTTTGCGCCGCACGCAGAGATTATATCGCCTCGCGCTTTTCGCGTATGAATCCGCGTCAGCTTGAGGCCGTTCTGACCACGGAGGGGCCGCTCCTGCTGCTGGCCGGCGCCGGCAGCGGCAAGACGACCGTTCTCATCCACCGCATCGCCAATCTGATCCGTTATGGCTGCGCCTCGGACAGCACGGAGGTTCCACCGGATGCCGTGCCGGAGGACATCGATTTTCTGGAGGAGCAGGCAAAATACCCAACGGAGGAGGGCGTGCAGCGGGCGGATGCCCTCTGTGCCCTGCGCCCGGCAGCGCCGTGGAGCATTCTGGCCATCACCTTCACGAACAAGGCGGCAAATGAGCTGCGCGAACGCCTGACAGACCTGCTCGGCCCGGAGGCGAACGACGTCTGGGCCATGACGTTCCACTCGGCCTGCTGCCGCATCCTGCGGCGCGAGATCGAGCGCCTCGGCTATGACCGCAGCTTTACGATTTACGACACCGCGGATTCCGAGCGCGTGATGAAGGACCTCCTTCGCGAGCGCGGGCTGGACGAGAAGACGTTCCCGCCGCGGGCCGTCCTCGCGCAGATCTCCCGCCTGAAGGACCAGATGCAGACGCCGGAGGAGTTTCTGGCCTCCGTCAACTCGGATTACCGCCTGAAGTGCATCGGTCAGCTCTACGCGTCCTACCAGAGACGGCTGCAGGAGGCGAACGCCGTGGATTTTGATGACATCATCCTGCTGACGGTCCGCCTGCTGCAGGAATATGAGGATGTGCGCGACTACTATCAGCGCAAGTTCCGCTATGTCCTCATCGACGAGTATCAGGATACGAACCACCTGCAGTATCTGCTGGCCTCGCTGCTGGCCGGCCGGCACGAGAATATCTGCGTCGTCGGTGACGATGACCAGAGCATCTATCGCTTCCGCGGCGCGACGATCGAGAACATCCTGAATTTTGAAAACGAGTATCAGGGCGCGCGCCTCATCCGGCTGGAGCAGAACTACCGCTCGACGCAGTGCATTCTGGATGCGGCCAACGCCGTCATTGCCAACAACCACAGCCGCAAGGGCAAGAAGCTATGGACGGAGAACGGGCAGGGGAACCGCGTGCGCATCTATGAGGCCTCCGACGGCGTGGAGGAGGCCAACTACGTCGCAAACCGCATTCTGACGGATTCCCACGGCCGGAATTACGGCGATTTCGCCGTGCTCTACCGCATGAACGCGCAGTCGAACGCGCTGGAATATGCCTTCAAGCGAAACGGCATCCCGTATCGCATCATCGGCGGCACGCGCTTCTTCGACCGCGCGGAGGTCAAGGACATGCTGGCCTATCTCTGCCTCATCAACAACCGTGCGGACGATCTGCGCCTGCGCCGCATCATCAATCAGCCGCCGCGCGGCATCGGCGGCAAAACGCTCGAGGTCATCGAGCGCCAGAGCGCGGCGGAGGGCCGCCCGCTGTATTCCGTGCTGTGCAATGCGCGCTCCTACCCTGCGCTTGAGCGGGCCGAGGGCAAGCTGCAGCAGTTCGCGGAGCTGATCGAGTCGTGCGCAGAGCTCTCCCGCACGATGCCGCTGCCGGAATTCTACGACGAGCTGCTCATCCGCACGGGCTACGCCGCCATGCTCGAGCAGAAGGGCGATGTGGAGAGCCGCACCCGTCTCGAGAACGTGCGCGAGCTGCGTTCCTCCATCCTGACGTATCTGGAGAATGCGGATGCGCCGAGCCTCAGCGGCTTTCTGGAGGAGATCGCGCTCTATACCGACATCGAGCAGTATGACCGCACGGCGGACGCCGTCGTCATGATGACGGTGCACTCGGCCAAGGGCCTGGAATTCCCGGAGGTCTATCTTGTCGGCGCGGAGGACGGCCTGTTCCCGAGCGCCCGCGCCATCGGCGAGCCGGAGGAGATGGAGGAGGAGCGCCGCCTGTGCTATGTGGCTATCACGCGCGCCAAGCGCCGCCTGACCATCACCTGCGCGCACCAGCGCATGCTCTACGGCCGCACAACGGTCAGCCGTCCGTCCCGCTTCCTTGCGGAGATCCCGGAGGAGCTTGTCGAGCGCAAGCAGCACACGCAGCCGCGCTTCGTGCAGCAGGCCAAGCCGCGCCCGCGCCCGACCATGCCTCACAGCGACACGCTCGGCTCGCACCATGCATCCGGACCCGTGATCGACTTCCGCAAGGGCGACACGGTCGAGCACGACGTCTTCGGCCGCGGCCTTGTGCTGTCCGTCCTGCCGACGGGCAATGACAAAATGCTCGAGATCGCCTTTGACCAGATTGGCACGAAGCGCCTGATGGCGAACTTTGCCGCCTCGCGCATGCGGAAGCTGTAAGGAACATACCCCGCCCGCGCCCCGCATAAGCTGCAGGGGGTGGTGGGCAGAATGACATTTGTGCAGCGGAACCGCTTGCGCGCGGCGCTTGCCGTGCTGCTGGCGGCGGTCTCGGTCCTTGTGCTGCTGACGCGGCTTCACTATGCGCCCGTGCTGGCGCAGCTGGCGGCGCTGCAGCTGGATAATCAGGCCTCGGCGGCCATCAACGACGCCGTGCAGGACACGCTCACGGCGGAGGAGATCACCTATGACAAGCTCGTCGAGCTGGAGAAGGATACGCAGGGCAATGTCACGGCCGTGCGGTCGAACGTGGCGGGGCTGAACCGCTTCCGCACGGCGCTGACGGCCCGGATCGACGAAAATCTCGCGGACCTGTCCGTTGAGGAGCTCGGCATCCCGGTCGGGAGCGTCGTGCTGCCGGAGCTGTTTTCTGGCATGGGGCCGCGGCTGGTCGTGCGCGTGCTGGCCGTGCGGACCTCGGACGCCGCGTTCCGGAACCGCTTCAGCACGGTCGGGATCAACCAGACACTGCACCAGATTTTTATCGATATTCACGTTACGGTCACGATCCTGTCGCTGGCCGGTACGCAGGAGCTCGCCGTCGATGTGACCGTCCTTGCGGCGGAGACCGTCATCGTCGGCAATGTGCCGTCCACCTACATCGGGCTGGGCGGCCCGGAGGAGGAAGGAACATGAACCCACGCGAAGAGATCGCGCACCTGACCGAGGTGCTGGAGCGGGCGAACCATCAGTACTATGTGCTCGATGCGCCCGAGATGGAGGATTATGAATATGACCGGCTGCTGCGGCGGCTGGAGGAGCTGGAGGCCGCGCATCCGGAGCTGGCATCGCCGCTCTCGCCCACGCGCCGGGTCGGCGGCGAGGCGCTGAGCAAGTTTGAAAAGGTCGAGCACGCCGTGCCGCTCGAGAGTCTGCAGGACGTGTTCTCGCCGGACGAGGTCCGCGAGTTTGACGGCCGGGTGCGCGAGAGCGTGCCGGACGCCGTCTACAGCGTCGAGCCGAAGGTCGACGGCCTGTCCGTTGCGCTGGAGTATGTGGACGGCGCGTTCGTCCGCGGTGCAACGCGCGGCGACGGCCGCATCGGCGAGGACGTGACGGAGAATCTCAAGACGATCCGCTCCATTCCCATGCATCTGGACGGCGCGCCGCACCGTCTCATCGTCCGCGGCGAGGTCTTCATGCCCCGCGCGGTCTTCGCGCAGCTCAACGAGGCGCGCGAGGAGGAGGGCAAGCCGCTGTTTGCCAATCCACGCAATGCCGCAGCGGGCAGCCTGCGCCAGCTCGATCCCGCCGTGGCGGCGGAGCGGAGGCTGGACATTCTCGTCTTTAACCTCCAGCTTGCAGAGGGGCGGGAGTTCACGTCGCATATCGAGACGCTGGAATTCCTGCAGGCGCTGCGCTTTCATGTTATCCCGCACACGCGCTGCACCACGGCGGATGAGGCCCTGCGGCGCATTGCCGGGATCGGCGAGACGCGCGACGGCTTTGCCTTTGACATCGACGGCGCGGTGGTCAAGCTCGACAGCCTGCCGCAGCGTGCGCAGCTCGGCAGCACGGCGAAATTCCCGCGCTGGGCCTGCGCCTATAAATATCCGCCCGAAATTCGTGAGACCCTTGTGGAGGACATCGTCGTGCAGGTCGGCCGCACCGGCGTCCTGACGCCGCGCGCTGTCGTCAGCCCCGTCCGGCTGGCGGGCACAACGGTCACAAGCGCAACACTCCACAATCAGGACTTCATTTCCGAAAAGGATATCCGCATCGGCGACACCGTCACCATCCGCAAGGCGGGCGAGATCATCCCGGAAATTCTTGCGGTCGTGCCGGAGAAGCGCCCGCAGGACGCCGTGCCGTTCCGTCTGCCGTCCGTGTGCCCCGTCTGCGGCGCGCCGGTCGAGCGGGACCCGGACGGTGCGGCCATGCGCTGCACGGGCGCGGAGTGCCCGGCCCAGCTCAGCCGCAACATCGCGCACTTTGTTTCGCGCGGCGCCATGGATATCGAGGGCCTCGGCGAGGCCCTTGTGGACCAGCTCATCGCGGGCGGCCACATCCATTCTCCGGCGGATATCTACTACCTGCAGCTGGATGACCTGAAGAGCCTCTGGAAGAGCGGCACGCGCGCTGCGCAGAAGCTGCTGGACTCCATTGCAGCCAGCCGCAACGCCGATCTCAGCCGCCTGATCTATGCGCTCGGCATCCGGCAGGTCGGCGAAAAGGCCGCCAAGGTGCTTGCGCGCACGTTTGGCTCCATGGACGCGCTCATGCAGGCGGACGAGGCCGCGCTCACGCAGGTCAGCGACATCGGGGCCATCACGGCACAGAGCATCGTGTCGTGGTTTGCAAGCCCGCAGTCGCATCACATGCTGCGCCGCCTGCGCGAGGCAGGCGTGAATTTTGAGAGCACGGCCGCGCCGACGGACGACCGCTTTGCGGGCATGACATTCGTGCTCACGGGCGCTCTGTCGCTGTTCACGCGCGATGAGGCCACGGAAAAGATCGAGGCGCACGGCGGCAAGGCCTCCGGCTCCGTCTCGAAGAAGACGACGTATGTCGTGGCAGGCGAGAATGCGGGCAGCAAGCTGCGCAAGGCAGGCGAGCTTGGGATCCCCGTCCTGACGGAGCAGCAGTTCCTCGACATGCTGCAGGAATAAAACAGCTTGTCAAAAAATCCCTTCGGGCTTTTCCGCCAAGCTGCTTTCAGAATTGCAAAATAGAATTTTGCAGTATTATTTTGCAATTCTGCCGCTACACGATCCTTCCCTCCGAAACTTTTGGCTGGGCAGGTTTTTGACAGTCTGAAAAACACATGACGCCCCCGTGCCGCATAGGATAGAGCACGGGGGCGTATAATTTTTCCGGCCCCGTGGGACAATATGATTACCCGCGGTACTTAGAGGAAGCTCTGCATAGATCAGCTGCGGCGGATGCCGGATATTTTTCGTCAATCCATCGGTATGAAAAACTTGAAATATTGCGCAGCCGTTGGCGGCTTTGCCGCCTTACGGATGCGGCATGCCCCTTGCGGGTACACAAAGTATTCCTGCGTTTTCCATACCTTGACTTGCCAAAAATCTCTCGCCATCCACTCTTGCTGATCTAAGCAGAGCTTCCTGAAAGCAATCTGTGTAACGGGTGATATTTTTCTCGGAGCGTGAAACGGAAATGGATATGACTGTCAAGCGTGGCGATATTTTCTATGCCGATCTCAGTCCGGTCGTCGGCAGTGAGCAGGGGGGCACGCGGCCCGTGCTCATCGTGCAGAACGACATGGGCAACCGGCATTCTCCCACGGTGATTGCGGCGGCGATCACGAGCCAGATGAACAAGGCAAAGCTGCCGACGCACATTGAGCTGACCGGCCGGAACGTCGGCCTGACGAAGGACTCCGTCGTGCTGCTCGAGCAGATCCGCACCATTGACAAGCGCCGCCTGCGCGAGCACATGGGCAGGCTCGATGCGGCCATGATGAATCAGGTCGACAACGCCATTGCGGTCAGCTTTGGCCTGCCGAAGGGCGAAACGGAATGATGCGCCACCCTCCCGCATAGGCTGTGCGGGAGGGATTTTTGATGATGGAATTGAGCGTTTGGGAGCAGGGCGAGCAGATCGGTACCGTAACGGCGCAGCAGGATGGCCTGTTCTATATTTTTATCTGCAAAATTTCCAAGCATGCGGAACAACTGCGCCGCATTTACGTCATATCTAAATGGAGAGTGGAGTATCTCGGCATTCCGTATCCGCGCCGTGAGGGTGCGGAGCTGCAGGCCTGTATCCCGGTGTCGCATTTTCCGGACGGGCTGACAGCCGCTGCGGCGGCTGCCATGCCGCGCGGCGCGTGGCTCCCGTGGTGCGGCGAGGCGGACGGCGTTCCCATCCGCAACGGCCTGCTCAAGCAGCTGGAGGACGGCTATGCGCTTGCCCTGCTGCCCGAAGAGGCGCAGCAGCTCCCGCAATGGCTGCCGCAGGCGGCGGAGCAGGAGCTTATGGGCCGGGCGCGGCTGGTGTTCCGGCTCGATGCGGCGGGATGCATGCCCTCCATAGAAATGACAGAAAACGGAGGAAGTACCGATGAAGCACAGAATTTTAGCGATCCTTTTGCTGGCGGCGTGCCTTCTGACGCTGCTCCCGGCGACGGCGATGGCCGTGCCGGAGACGGAGACCCGCTCAAAGGGCGGCAAGCTGATCGCCCTGACATTTGACGACGGCCCCGGACCCTATACGCGCCGCCTGCTTGAGGGGCTGGCGAAGCGCGGTGTCAAGGCGACGTTCTTCATGCTCGGTCAGCAGGCCGAGAACTACGATGTGACGGCCGGCCTCGTCCGCGACGCGGGCCACCAGATCGCCTCGCATACATACGATCACCCGCAGCTGAGCAAAAAGACGGACTCGCAGGTGACGTGGCAGATCAGCCACACGGCCGACATCCTCAACGGAATCACGGGCTACGGCACGCACTATCTTGTGCGCCCGCCCTACGGCGATTATAATTCCCGCGTGCTGTCGCTGCTGGACAATCCGGCCATTCTCTGGTCCGTCGATCCTCTGGACTGGAAGTACCGCAATGCCGACACCGTCTGCACGAACATCGTCAACGGAGCACATGACGGCGCGATCGTGCTGGCGCACGACATCCACTCCACCACGGTGGACGGCGTCCTGATGGCCATTGACAAGCTGCAGGCCAAGGGCTATGAATTCGTTACGGTGAACGAGCTGTTCCGCCGCCGCGGCGTCTCGCTGGAGAAGGGCCACACCTACAGCTCCTGCAAGCCGACCGGAACGGATCTCGGCCCCGTAAATGCACCGACCGTCACGGAGGCGGGCGGAAAGGTCACCATCACGGCCGACAAGGGCGCAGTGATCTACTATACGCTCGACGGCTCCTCGCCGCTGGCCTCCGGCCGGGTTTATTCCGGTCCCATTGAGGCAAAGGCAGGCCAGACCCTTCGCGCTGTGGCCGCCTTTAATCTGAATGGCAGTGCCAGCGCTGAGACCTCGGTCCAGGTGCGCGGCATTACGCTGAAGGAGCCGACAGTCAGGGCTCTGAACGGCAAGGTCATGATCTCCAATCCGAATCCGAATTCCGAGCTGCGTTATACGCTCGACGGCTCTGCTCCGACGGAGCGCTCGGCGGTTTACCCTTCCTCCGGTTTGGAATTTTTTACCGGAATTCTGCGCTATCGCGTGTTTGCAAAGGAGGGATGTGGCCAGACGTACACGCTCTATCTGAGCAAGTCCGGCCATCTCTTTCGCGACGTGCCCACAAATTCCTGGTATTTCGAAAGCATTGACCGGGCAGTCTCTCTGGATCTTCTTAAAGGCGTGGGAGACTTTGTGTATGAACCGGATGGAGGCCTGAACCGCGCCATGTTCGTTACGATGCTGGCGCGTGCCGTCGGCGAGAGCCTCCCGGACAGCGCAGCGGGCTTTTCCGACGTGAAGGGCGGCCAATGGTACACGGCAGCGATGAGCTGGGCCCTGCGGAAAAATCTGATCCGCGGCTATGAGGATGGCTCCTATCGCCCCGAGGCGCTCATCACGCGCGAGGAGATGTGCGTCATTCTCGACCGCCTTATGCAGCAGCGCGGCGAGACGCTCCACACCGGAAAGCTGAGCTTTGCCGACACGGCGTCCATTTCCGTCTGGGCGCGAGACAGCGTCGCGCGCATGACGGCCCTCGGCCTTATCCGCGGCGCGGAGAACAACCGCTTCTTCCCGCAGCGCACGACCACGCGCGCCGAGGCTGCGACGGTCATGCTCCGCATCTACGACCATCTGCACTGAAACACAAAGTGCCCCTGCCATGCTTTCGGCGTGGCAGGGGCATTATTGTGCTTTAGACCATCTCTTCGGGATGGAACAGAGCGTCGAACTGCTCGCCGGTCAGGCAGCCAAGGCGCAGGCATGCCTCGCGGAGCGTCAGGTCCTCCCGGTGGGCGAGCTTTGCAGCCTCGGCAGCCGCTTCATAGCCGATCGTGGGGCTGAGCGCCGTGACGAGCATGAGGGAGCGGCGGAGATTTTCCGCCATCTTTTCGCGGTTGGCGCGGATGCCGTCGGCGCAGCGCAGGCGGAACGAGCGCATGCCCTCGGCCAGCAGCCGCGCGGACTGCAGGAATTCGTGCGCCAGAACGGGCAGGAAGACGTTCAGCTCGAAATTGCCCTGCGAGGCCGCAAAGCCGATCCCGGCTCCGTTCGCCATGACCTGCACGGCAATCATCGTCAGCGCCTCGCACTGCGTCGGGTTGACCTTGCCGGGCATGATGGACGAGCCGGGCTCGTTCTCCGGCAGGAACAGCTCACCGAGACCGTTGCGTGGGCCGGAGCCGAGCCAGCGGATATCGTTTGCCAGCTTCATCAGGTCGCCTGCCAGCGCCTGCAGCGCGCCGTGGGCGAAGACCAGCTCGTCGCGGGAGGTGAGGGCGTGGAACTTGTTCGGGGCGCTGCGGAAGTCCTTGCCCGTCAGGCGGCTGATCTCCGCAGCGACCTCTTCGGCAAAGCCTGCGGGGGCGTTCAGCCCCGTGCCGACGGCCGTTCCGCCCAGCGCAAGCTCCCGCAGCGGCGGAAGCGCCAGCCGGATCAGCTCCGCATCGCGCTCGAGGCTGCTGCGCCAGCCGGAGATCTCCTGCGGGAACGAAATGGGCGTGGCGTCCTGCAGGTGGGTGCGCCCGGCCTTGATGACGCCCTCATTTTCGGCCTCGAGGCGCTTGAGAGAGTCGATCAGCTCCGCCAGCGCGGGCAGGGCGCCGTCCTCGAGCGCGCAGACGGCCGCGATATGCAGGGCTGTGGGGAACGTGTCGTTCGAGGACTGCGAGCGGTTGACGTCATCATTCGGGTGCAGCAGCCGCCTGCCCGCCAGCTCGTTGCCGCGGTTCGCGATGACCTCGTTTGCGTTCATGTTCGTCTGCGTGCCGGAGCCGGTCTGCCAGACGACAAGCGGAAAGTGGTCTGCCAGCTTTCCGGAGATAATTTCATCGGCTGCGGCGCAGATGGCGCCGCATTTTTCGGCCGTCATGGCCGTGGGGCACAGGCGGGCGTTCGTTATGGCGGCCGCCTTTTTCAGGATGCCGAATGCGTGGATGATCTCCGGCGGCATGGGCTCGCGGCCCTGCCCGATCGGGAAGTTTTCAAAGCTGCGCTGCGTCTGCGCGCCCCAATAGCGGTCCGCAGGCACGCGGACGTCGCCCATGGAGTCGTGCTCCATGCGATATTCCATATCCTTCACCTCAGAAGCGGGCCGTGTGCCCGCATTTTTTCTGCCGATACCATATCATCCCCGCCGCGCCGTGTCAAGTGCGCAGGAGAATATCGGATAAAATGCGCCCCGCAGCTTTTCGGGCTGCGGGGCGCGGGAAGGGGGGGTGAAACGGTCAGGTTATGCGTTTGCCTTGACGTAGCGCATGAGGATGGCAGCCGCCTGCTCGCGGGCCGCAAGGCCCTGCGGGGCAAGATAGGTGCCGTCCGCTTCCTTCGAGCCGGTAACGAGGCCCGTGGAAACGGCCCATGCCATGGCGTCTCTGGCGTAGGTGCTGACGCTTTCGGCATCAGGATAGCCGCTCAGCACGTCTGCCTCGGGCGCTTCGGCCTTGGCATAGCGGAAGAAGATCGCAGCCAGCTGCTCACGGGTGACCGGCTCGGACGGGGCGAACTTGTTGCCGCCGACGCCGTTGACGATGCCGTTTGCGGCGGCCCAGGCGATCGCATCGGAGTACCACTGGCCGTCATCCACATCCGCAAAGCCGGACGGAGCGTCGACAGCCGGGCTGCCCGCCATGCGGTAGAGCACGGTGACGAGCATGGCGCGCGTCAGGGTGTCCTTCGGTGCAAACGTCGTAGAGGTCGTGCCGACCATGAGGCCGTTCTCGATCACGAAGCAGATGCCTTCCTTCGCCCAATCCGTCGGGATGTCGGTGTAGGCAGCGCACTTGTGGCCGAGGGCCGGGGTCTCGCTGTCCACATAGCTGTCGCCGCAGCGGCTGCAGGTGTGGGTCGTATAGCCGCCCTCGTCGAGCGTCGGAGCCGTCACGACAGCCTGATAATCATGGCCGAGAGGGGCAGTGATCTCCGTGATGACGCTGTAGTCGCAGTGCTTGCAGGACTCGCGGACAAAGCCGTAGCCGAGGCAGGTGGCCGGGACGGTCTCCGTCTCGCAGTCATGACCGGCGGCGTCCACATAGTCCGCAACATAGCTGTCGCCGCAGACGGAGCAGGTGTAGGTGGTGTAGCCCATCTTGTCGCAGGTCGGGGCGGTCACAACGGCTTCGTAGCTGTGCGCGACCGTCGGGATGGCCTCGGTGTAGGACTTGCCGCACTCGCTGCAGGTGAAGGTCTTCACGCCTTCCTCGGTACAGGTCGGTTCCTTCGTGACGACGGCTGTGTAGGTGTGTTCGAGCGCATCGGTGTAGCTGCCGACATAGCTGTCACCGCAGACGGAGCAGGTGTAGGTGGTGTAGCCCATCTTGTCGCAGGTCGGGGCAGTCACGACGGCTTCATAGCTGTGGCCGGTGGCCGGGACGATGGAATCGACGTAGCTGTCGCCGCAGACGGAGCAGGTATGTGTGGTGTAACCGTTGTTCGTGCAGGTCGGAGCCGTCACAACGGCTTCGTAGGTGTGGTCCGCCTTTGCCAGAGCAACGTCATAGCTGTCACCGCAGTGCGAGCAGGTGAAGGTCTTCACGCCCTCCGCTGTGCAGGTCGGCACGCGGGTGATCTGCCAGACATAGTCATGGCCGGTGGCCGGGACGACAGAATTGATGTAGCTGTGGCCGCAGACGGAGCAGGTGTGCGTGGTATAGCCGGAGGCGGTGCAGGTCGGGGCAGTCACGGACTCCGTGTAGGTGTGGCCGGTGGCCGGGACGACAGAATCGACGTAGCTGTGGCCGCAGACGGAGCAGGTGTGCGTGGTGTAGCCGGAGGCGGTGCAGGTCGGGGCAGTCACGGTGTCCGTGTACTGATGACCGGCAGCGTCGACATAGTTATCGCGGTAGCTGTCGCCGCAGACGGAGCAGACGTGGTTCGTGTAGCCGTCCTTCTCGCAGGTCGGGGCAACGACCGATTCCTCGTAGCTGTGACCGTTGGCCGGAACAAAGTCGGCCTTGAGGGTCTCGCCGCAGGCGGTGCAGGTGTAGATCGTGTAGCCCTGCTCGGTGCAGGTCGGATCGACAACGGTCGTCTTCTCCAGCGTATGCTCGCTCTGGCCCTCAGCCAGCTTCTGCCAGACAAGGATGGGATAGCCGCTGTTGACCTTCTGCATGCAGGTGCCGTCTGCCTTGAAGGACTCACCCAGTGCGGCAATGAAGTCGGCGGACTTCATGTCCTCCTCGGACATTTCCTTCAGGACGGTCGGGTCCTTCAGCGTGGAGTAGCCCATCTTTCCGACGCCCTCGAGGCCGCAGGCAAGATAGTAGACGTCCTCAACCTGATGATAGCTGGCCTCGGAATAATCCGAATGCATGAAGCCGATGGCTGCGCCGGGATTTCCGGCTGTCTTCAGACCAAGGTCGGTCGCGGTGCCGGTGTTGTAGCAGTTGTGGATGTAGCTCTGCGAGTAGCTCCTCATGCCAGCGTCGAGGTTGCCGACGAGGCCGCCGATGCCGCAGTAGTTCTTGTCGCTGTGGCCGGTGATCGCGCCGGAGTTGTAGCAGTCAACGATGTAGTTGACGCCGTTCGTGCTGTCGGAGCTGCTGCTCAGCGTGCCGACAAGGCCGCCGACGTAGCAGTCGCCGGTGACGGCGCCGCTGTTGTAGGAACGGGTGATGGAGGAACCATAGCGGATCTCCGCGAACAGCCCGCCGATGGCCTGCTTGCCCGTGCCGTAGGCGACGAGGCCGATCGCGCCGGTGTTGCAGGAGTCAACGACCTTCGTGGATTTGACCTCAGCGCCGAGACCACCGATCTTTGTGCGGCCGGTGATCGCACCGTTGTTCGCGCAGGCGGTGTAGGTCGTCTTCTCACTCTTGGGGGCGAAGCCGCCGACATAGTCGCCGTCGGAGGTCACAGTGCTGTTGTTGACGCAGCGCAGGAAGTCCGCATTCACCACGGTGCCCGCAAAGCCGCCGATGTAGCTCCACGGATAGGGGGCCGTGCCCTGCTTGGCCGTAACGGCAACGTCCACGGTCACATCCGTGAAGGAGACATATTCTGCGCCGCCGACGAGGCCGCCGGAGTAAGCGAAGGAGTTGCGGTAGTTTTCGGTGATGTCCAGCTTGCCGGAGAGCGTCAGGTTCTTGATCTCCGCCTTCTTGTCGGCCGTGCCCTTGACATAGCCGAAGAGGCCAAGGTACGGAGCGCCGACAGACTTGTCATCGGAGTTGAAGGTGATGCTCATGCCGGTGATGCTGTGGCCGTCGCCGTCAAAGCTGCCGGTGAACGGCTGCTTCTGGGAGCCCATCGGGGTCCAGTTTTCGATGCCGGTCAGGTCGATGTTGGCCGTCAGCTTGCCGCGGATAGCAGTCTCGCCGCCGTTGACCTTGCCTGCGAACCAGAGCAGCTGGCTGACGTTGCCGATGAGGTAGACACCGTCTTCATCCTGGCTGGGCAGGACGTCGAGCTCAAGCTCGGCCGTCTTCGTCTTCAGGCCGTAATTGGCGCTGTCGAAGCCGTAGGTGTAGGAGAGGGTGATGGAGGTCTGACCCTGTTCGATGGGGCCTTCCTGCCAGGTCACATAGTTCGTGATATCCCGCTCGAGACCGTTGGCCAGCTTGGCAACGACCTTCATGCCGGAGGCGTCGAACGTCTCGCCGACCTTGTAGCTCATCTTCTCCGGGTTTTCCTTGACCTCGATGGACAGAATCTTCGAGGTGATGGCCATCATGTAGCAGGAGTCGTTCTTGTAGTAGATCGTGCCGGTGCTGTCTGCGATGGTGGAGCAGATACAGTACTGTGCCAGCGGGGACTCCGGCGTGAAGATCTCGCTGTAGCCGGAATCCGTGGCCGTCTTCGGCTCGGTCTGGCCCGGGCGATCCATCAGGACGGAAATGCCGCCGGGGGTATAGTTGTAGGGGAGGTAGATGAACACATAGCCGTCGCCCGCGCCGTCGCCGTCGAAGTCCTTGTCGACATAGGCCGTGGAGACCATGGCCGAGGTCTGCGGATAGCCGACGATGCCATAGGAGTAGGCATAGCTCATTTCGCCGCTTTCGACGTCGAGATCAATGACCTCGATGCAGTGGCCGCCATTCTGCGAGAACTGGCCCTTGTTGCCAGAAACGCCGAGGTAGATGCGCCCGTTGTAGACGGACGGCGTGCAGGTGGACATGATGGCGCCGGGCTTTTCCTCACTGGTGTAGCCCTCGGCGTCCTTGAGCGCCAGAGACTTGAAGTCCGTGATCCTGCCGGTTTCCCAGTCGATGGCGGCATTGTAGATGTAGCCGCCCTTGGACGTGAAGAACACGCGGTCAGAATCCGGGTCATGGGAAACGTTGGAGCGGATATCACCCTTGCAGCCGTAGTGGGAGTCAAGGAGCTTGCCCGTCAGGCGGTCGAAGACCAGCAGGGCGGAGGTGTTGATATAGTCGCCCTCGCCGGAGCCGTCGTCCGTGCCGACGATGCAGAGGTTATCCGTCACATAAGCGCCTGCCCAGTAGAAGCCGCCGACGCAGGCATAGGACCAGGAGGCGAGCTTGGCTTCGTCCGTCTTCGCCGGGTCCTCATCCGTCACGGAGATGGCGACGAAGTTGCCGGGCTTGCTCTCGCCGTTCCAGAAGCCGACATAGATGTAGCCGTCGTGGTACGTCGGGGAGGTGTTGGGCTGGCCGCCGAGCGGATCGGTGTAGATCCACAGGGATTCGAGCGTCTTGGCGTTGAAGGCCTGGATCTTGCCGCCGGACAGGCCGACAAAGATCATGCCGTCGGCATAGGTTGCCGGGTTGATGGAGAAGCTGGAGGTACCTGCCATCGTGCCCTCTGCGAGCACCTTGCCGGTGTTGACGTCGAGGCGCTTGATGGTGCTGCCGGTGTAGGTGATGAGGCCACCGTCCACCAGAATGGGGGAGCCGGGAGCGGCCGCCCGGCCTGTGCCGTACTTCGCAGCCCACAGCAGCTCACTGTCCTCACTCGTGTAGGGCGTGGGGGCGTTCGTGATGCCAAGGTGATTGCTGCCGTTGCGGAAGTTAGGCCATTCGGCGGGGAGATCCTTGACAAGGGTCGTGTTCTCTTCGGCTGCGGTCAGCGTGATCTTGAGCACTGGCTCGGCCGCGCTGGCAGTCAGGCTGCCCGACTTGCCGACATAGCCCTTCGCCGTTGCGACGTAGGTGTAGGCCGCGCCGTCCATCAGGGTATAGTCGCCGTTCTCATCCGGATAGATGCTGGTGTTGAACGAGTCATACAGGACCAGCAGGGCGTTCTCCGGGTCAAGCTCTGCACGCACCTTGCAGATGGCGTGCTTCGTTGCCTTGACGGTGTAGGAGGTCGACAGGCCGTCTGCGTTGGAGACGACGACGGTCATGACGTTCTCGCCGTCCTGCAGGGTCCATTCGCCGGACTCCGCGCCGTTGTAGGTCACGGTGTAGCCGTCCTGATATGGCGTGGCGCTGAGCGTGATGGAATCTGCCGTCGTGTCGATGGTGTATTCCGCCGTGCGGTGCGAGAACGTCTCGTTCATGCGCGCGCCGGTCACGTTCAGGGCAGACAGGGTCGGAGTGCGGAACGAGGTGAGCGTGTAGGTCTGCGTATTGCCGTCAACGCCGACCGTCAGGGTGACGGTGTTCGGCTTGGCATCGCGGCTGAAGTTTGCGAGGCTCTGGCCGGAGGTCTTGCCGGACGTAATGGCCGTGGACTGGGTCTTGCCGTTATACAGATTCGTCCACTCGGCCTTGATGGTGGAGCCTTCCGGGGCATTTCCGGACAGCGTGGCCCACAGGAAGGCGCTGAAGCCGTCTGCATCGGGGATGGCGACCTGATATTCGGCCGTCTTACCGTCGAATTCCGGCGTAAAGACATAGTCGCCGGAGGCGTTGTAGGCGGTCAGGCGGAGCGCGGACAGGTAGGCGATCTTCTCACCGCAGCGGCTGCAGATGCCGCCTTCGCCGACATTGTGGCCGAGAGCCGGAATCTCTTCCGCCTTCGTCTCGCCGCAGGCCGTGCAGGTGTAGGTCTTGGAACCGGCCTCGGTGCAGGTCGCGTCGACCGTTGCGGTCACTTTAAACGTGTGCTCGCTCTGGCCTTCGCCCAGCTGCTGCCAGGTGAGGACGGGGTAGCCGCTGTTGACCTTCTGCATGCAGGTTCCGTCAGCCTTGAAGGAAGCGCCGAGCTTCGTGACGAAGTCGGAGGCCTTCATGGCCACGGCCGTCATCTCCACAAAGACGGACGGGTCATGCATCGTGGAATAGTTCATCTTGCCGAGGCCCTCGAGGCCACAGGCGAGGTAATAGACATTTTCCACTTCGAGGTAGCTGCCCGTGGAATAATCCGCGTGCATCAGACCGATCGCCGCACCGGCATTGATCGTCTTCAGCCCAAGGTCGGTCACGGTGCCGACGTTATAGCAGTTGTGAACGTAGCTCTGCTCATAGACTCTCGAGGAGCTGGCGTCGAGCTTGCCGACCAGACCGCCGATGCCGCAGTAGTTCTTGTCGCTGTGGCCGGTGATCGAGCCGGAGTTGTAGCTGTCGACGATGTAGCTCGGGCCGTTCGCGGCGTCGGAGCCGCTGCCGACCGAGCCGACGAGACCGCCGACATAGCAGTCGCCGGTGACGGCGCCGGTGTTGTAGCAGCGCGTGAGCGTCGAGCCGTAGCCGATCTCGCCGAACAGACCGCCGATACCCTGATTGCTGCCGTTATAGGCGGCAAGGCCGATGGCACCGGTGTTGCAGGAATCAACGGCCTTCGTGGACTTGACGGAAGCGCCGAAGCCGCCAATCTTCGTGCGGCCGGTGATCGCGCCATTGTTCACGCAGGAGGTGTAGGTCGTCGTCTCGCTCTTGGCCGCGAAGCCGGAGACATAGTCGCCGTCCGTGGTCACGGCGCCGTTGTTGACGCAGCGCAGGAAGTCTGCATTCTTCACGATACCGGCAAAGCCGCCGACATAGCTCCACGGATAGGGGGCGGAGCCCTTCTTCGCGGTGATTGTGACGTTCGTCGTGATATTGGTGAAGGAAACATATTCCGCACCGCCGACGAGGCCGCCGGAATAGGCGTAGGAATTGCGGTAGTTCTCGGTGATGTCGAGCTTGCCGGAGAGCGTCAGGTTCCTGATCTCCGCCTTCTTGTCAGCCGTGCCCTTGACATAGCCGAAGAAGCCGAGATAGGGGGCGCTGCCGGAGGTGGCGGCATAGGTGATGTCCATGCCGGAGATGCTGTGGCCGTCGCCGTCAAAGCTGCCGGTAAACGGCTGGCTCTGGGTGCCGATCGGGGTCCAGGCCTCGGTCAGCTCGAGGTTGGCCGTCAGCTTGCCGCTGATGGCGGTGTCGCCGCCGTTGACCTTCGCTGCGAACCACTGCAGCTGCTTCTCGCTGGCAATGCAGTAGACGCCACTCTCGTCCTGCGTGGGGATCGCGGGATCCTGCGCGCCGCAGCGGGTGCACAGGCCGTCGCTGCCGTATTCATGGCCGAGGGCCGGAAGCTCTTCCGTGCGGGTCTCACCGTGCACGCTGCAGGAGAACGTCTTGACACCGGCCGTCGTGCAGGTGGGCTCTGTCGTGACGACGCCTTCGTCCCACTGGCAGGGCTGAGGTGCCTCGCTCGTGAGAACGACCTTCGCCGTTGCGGGGGCGTAGCAGGCGTTCTTCGTGCCGTAGTTCGGGTCATAGCCCAGCAGGTAATAGGTACCGGCCTTCAGCGAGGCCGTGTCGAGCGTGTAGCTGCTGCCTTCGCTCGTAAGCTCCTGCTGCTGTTCCCAGTTTTCATTGTAGAGCTTCACATTGAGACCGGTGATCGGCTCAAAGGACTCCGTGCCGCCGTCGGACACGGACTTGGTGTCATACTTCTGCGTTTCGAATGTGATCTTTTCACCGACCTTGGCGGTGTAGTCGTCCTTGTCAAAGCGGGCGAATGCGCCGTAGGTCCAGAAGCTCCAGTTGGAGAACATGGCCAGATCGATCGTGTCGTTGTCGGACAGCAGAATGTAGTTTGCCGTGGAGCCCCAGCCCGCAGACATCAGGGGATAGACGTGGTTGCGGTAGTACATGAGGTTCTCGTCATGGCCCCAGAAGTTCTGCATGTACATGGACGTGGCGCTGCCGGAGATGAGCAGCGCATTGCGCGTATCCTCATAGGAGCCGCCGAGCATGTCATTCACGCCTTCGCCGCTGCCGGTGAATTCCAGCAGGCCGGATGTGCCCTTGCCGCAGTCCTTCTCGGCCACGCCGAGGTAGTAGCGCTCGAGCATATAGATGTAGAGGTGCAGGAGCGTCGGGCGCTGCACGATCTCGTTGTCCGTATAGCTTCCGGAGCCGTTCTCCGTGTGGTAACGGTTAAAATCGTCCAGACCGTACAGGGACAGGGGGAAGTACGGGACCTTGACCTCCAGATGCGACAGGATGGTGCCGCCGTCGTCCTTGCCGATGATCGGTGCGCCGTCGCTCGAGATGGTCACATAGACGGTGACGGAGGCCTGGTCGGTCTCGTCATAGCCGTACTGGTTCTTGTCGCCGTCCTCCACGGCCTCGACCGTGATGGGAACGACAGTCTCAGCACTGCCGCCGTCCGTGCAGGTAGCGGTAATGCCGATGCGGAATTCCCCTGCCTCGGCAGAGGTGAACTGCAGCGTATTGTCCTTGATATAGACCTTATCGCCGTAATCCGCCTTCAGCGCGAAGCTGAGAGCGTGCCCGTTCGGGTCGGTGAACACCGTTCCGAGCGGGAGCTGGTACAGCGCACCGACCTTGACGGGATCGGGCGCCGGGGTACTTACCGTGATGTCGCAGTCCGCCGCGAAGACCGCAGGGATCATCGACAGAAGCATGGCAAGCACCAGCAGGATGCTCAGGATTCTTTTCATGCTGTTTTCCTTTCTTTTGGGGAAGCCATTGAGGATACGATTAGTGGCTTCCCGATTTTATTTATCCTTAGACCGTGTTCGGTCCAAAAGATCAGCGCAAAGCCCAACGGGCGGGCCGCAAAAAAACAGCCTGACAGGAAACTACATGGGAGACATGGAGTTTTTGGCAAGCTGCTGCATCGTGGGGCGGGTCGGCGGCACCCGACCCGCCCACAGGAGGAGAACACCCGGTCATGCGCAGCGGGAACGCATCCGCTGCCCCGAATCGGGCACAAAAAACGGCTGAGAGGATAGATAGACTATCCCCTCAACCGATTCGGGCAAAGTAATGCATCACAGTAGGTCTTCTGGGTCGCGCATCCGGGAGCAAAGCCCCCACGGCCGCTGCCCTGCCTTCTCAGGATCCCCCAATGACCGGCTTTCGCCGACGGGCAGCGGACTCAACGCTCACAGCGACGGTTATCCCAGAGGCGCAGCGCGCCTCCCTCGGGGTATTATCCCCGTTCCCTTGTTTACCCGTATGCCTGACGGGGTCGCCCCGCGCCGTTGCGTACATACGGTCTCTGCAAGCAGAATATTCAGTTCATGCCGCACAGGCTTTGTGCGGACTACTTTGATTATAGACCATGCGGGCGCGCCTGTCAAGCACCGAAATCCGTATTTTTTTAGCGAATGCGGCAACACACACCGGAACGGACTTGACAAAAAAATCGGCCCTTGTTATACTGAGAGCAATGGAAGCTTCAAGTGCTTCCGCTGCCGTCCGGGCAGCGGGAGAGGATAGGGAACCGGGTGAGAATCCCGGACGGTACCGCCGCTGTATGCGCGGAGGCCGCGTGCAGGGCGAAAGCCGGTCATTGGGGAACCCTGAGAAGGCGCGCGCGGCCGTCGAGGCGTGAGTCAGAAGACCTGCTTGGGGAGGCTCTGCCCGCATGGTGCGGGAAACGGGGCATATTGTTGTGCGCAAATGCGGACGCTGCAACGATTGTTGCAGTGTCCTTTTTTTCTGGGGGTCGTGCCATGAGACGGAAAACAATCTGGGGCCGGGTCTGCACGGCCGTGCTGATCCTTTCGCTTCTGGCCGGTGCGGTGGCTGTCGTGTTCACGGGCGGACAGGTGCGCCCGCCCGATCCGCTGCCGGAGCAGGCGCAGGTCCTGCAGCCGGACCGACAGGAGCGCGGCGGCAGCGGCGGCACATCGGACGACGTGCCCCTCACGCAGTCCCCGGAGCCGACGGAGCCGTCCGAAGAGCCGGACGAGACGGAAACGGCCGAGCTATCTACGGAGCCGGACGAGCCGACGGATGCGACGTCCGCCACGCAGACGACACAGACGCCCGAGCCGAGCGAGGAGCCGACGCGCAGCACCGGCGGCGGAACGGAGCCGACGGAGGAGCCGGGTCCTGCCCCCACGGAGGCCCCCGGCCCCGAGGAGCCGCATATCGTGACGGACCTTGTCAGCCGCGTCTGGCGCTCCGGTGAGCTGGACGGCGATACGCTGCGGTTTTATGCCTATGCTGCGGGCAGCGGAGACCTGAGCCTGCGGGTATATTATAAGGAGTCCGGCTCCACCGCAAACAACGGCACGCGCCTTCTGCCGGCGGACGACCGGAACTTCTCCGTCCGCCTTACCTTAAATCAGTCCTATACCTTCTCCCTATATTTATATCGCGACGGCCGCCGCGTCGGCGATGCCGCGGTATACCATATTTCCTACCGCGCAAGGCTCGCAGACGACGATCAGCCCGAGATCGGCGATGCGCCGCCCATCATCACGACGAGCCGCGACGGCCGGACCGATCCCGTCTCCGTGCAGACGATGACGTTCGTCGTCTGGGCGAGGACGGGCACGGACGGTTCACCGATCTACACGAGCCATCTGCAGGTTTCGATGGACGGCGAGCTGCTGACGAACCCGACCGGCAGCGCCGCGTCCGGCTATGAATATGTGCTGCGCTTCTCCGCGCCGCTCGTCGGCGATGAGCGGGAATATACGCTGCGCATCCTTGCGTGGGACGATGCCGGAAATTCCGCCATGCGCACCGTGAAGATCGTCTATCAGACGGTCTCGGAGGGCGACGACATCGGTGAGGCGACCATCCGCATCGACGCCACGACCGTCGGCCTCGGAATCGTCGACGAGGAGACCGTCCGCATCAAACAGGGCGACACGGCCGCGCAGACCGTGCTGCAGATGCTGGAGGACTGCGGCTATGAGGCAGGCTATGACGGCCTTGCGGAAAAGAACGGCGGTTTTTATCTCATGCGCCTGACGCGCGGCGACCTGCTGTTTCGCGCGCAGGTGCCGGAGCGCCTCTGGACACTCATCCAGCGCGACGGCATCTCACTGACGGGCGCGCCCGGCCGCGACAGCCTCGGCCAGCACGACTACACCTGGGGCGCGGGCTGGATGTATGATGTCAACGGCTATTACCCCGGCAAGGGCCTGTCGGAATGGATGCTCGGCGACGGCGACGTGCTGACGCTGCGCTTTACGCTGGCCTGGGGCAAGGATATCGACGGCTTCGGCGCGACGGGCGGCGGCTACGGCGTGCTGTCCAGCTACTGCTATGTCTGGCGCGACGGGCAGGAGATCCCGCTTGGCCACGACTGGCAGGAGACGGCCCGTGTCGAGCCGACGGAGACGGAGGACGGCTATGCGGACTATGTCTGCACGAAGTGCGCCGAGACGCGCCGCGACGTCCTGCCGAAGACCGGAACGGTCGACCCAACGGATCCCACGGATCCCACGGATCCCACGGAGCCCACGGAGCCCACGGAGCCGCCAACGGCCCCCACGGACCCGGCGGAGAACGGAAACGAGAGGAGCATGTTCCTTGAAGCAAATGCGAAATATTCTGATCCTGCTGCTGTGCGCTGCACTGCTGGCGGGCTGCGGCGCAAGATCGGCGCCTGCAAAGGCACTCGCGGGCTGCCGGGCGCTGCTCGGCGTGCGTGAGGGCTTCCTGGAGGGCCGCGCAGCGGAGCTGGCGGGCAGCTCCATCGGAGATTGGCTCGCCATGGCGCTGCTGGCCTGCGGTGCGAACGAGAGCTATGACGCCTATCTTGCCGCGCTTGAGCGGCATGTCACGGAGCGCTATGCCGAGCAGGGCACGCTCGATGCGCTCATGGCGACGGAGTATTCCCGTACGATCCTGACCGTCGCCATGCTCGGCGGCGACCCGGCCGCCTTCGGTACGCGGCCGGACGGCACGACCGTGGACCTGCTGGACGACGGCGTGTGGAATTTTGCGGGCGAGCTCGGCGCGCAGGGCCTCAACGGCCTGATCTTTGCCCTGCTGGCGGTCGATGCCGGGACCTATCCGGAGCCGGAGCGGGCGAAAAACACGCGCGCCGGGATCGTGGAGGCCATCCGCGCGGCGCAGGAGCCGGACGGCGGCTTCGGCCTCGTTTCCGGCGCCTCGGAGGCCGATATGACGGCCATGGCCCTGCAGGCCCTTGCGCCCTACGGCCGGGACGAGACCGTGGAGCGGGCGCTTGCCTGGCTGAAGGATCAAATGCAGCCGGACGGCACCTTCCTGGCCTACGGCGAGCCGAGCGCCGAGAGCTGCGCGCAGGTCCTCCTTGCGCTGGCTGCGCTCGGCATCGATCCGGAGCAGGAATTCGGCAGCGTGAACCCCGAAACAGGCCTTGCAGAATTCCGGAAGGCGGACGGGAGCTATGCGCATCTGCTGACGGACACGGAAGGAAATCTCATGGCGACGGAGCAGGCCATGCTGGCCCTCTGCGCGCTGGAGCGGCTGCCGGACGGCGGCTGCGTATACGAATCGAAATATCGGGAGGCGGCATGATGGAACAGAAACAATATGAGCTTGCGGCGCAGGTGCTCCGCGAGGTGCAGAAGGTCATCCTCGGCAAGCGGGAGATCGTGGAAAAGGTCCTGATGGCCGTGCTGGCGCAGGGCCATGTGCTGCTGGACGATGTGCCCGGCGTTGGCAAAACGACGCTGGCCATGGCCTTCGCACGCGCGCTCGGGCTGGAGACCCGCCGCGTGCAGTTCACGCCGGACACGATGCCGTCGGACATTCTGGGCTTCTCCGTCTATGACAAGCAGGCGGGAGCCTTTTCCTACCAGCCGGGCGCGGTCATGACGAACCTGCTGCTGGCGGACGAGATCAACCGTACCTCCACCAAGACGCAGGCGGCCCTGCTGGAGGCTATGGAGGAGCGCCGCGTGACCGTCGACGGGAAGACGCATCCGCTGCCGCAGCCGTTTTTCGTGCTGGCGACGCAGAATCCCGTCGGCTCGGCCGGAACGCAGCTCCTGCCCCCGGCGCAGCTCGACCGCTTCCTGCTGTGCCTGAGCATGGGCTACCCCGACCGGGAAAGTCAGGTGGAGCTGATGAAGGAGCGCCACCACGCCGACCCGCTTGCGCAGGTGCGCCCCGTGACGGATGCCGCCGCGCTCGGCGGCCTGATGGATGCCGCCGCCATGACGTTCGTGGCGGACCCGGTCTATGATTATACAGCCCGCCTGCTTGAGGCCACGCGCTGCCATGAGAGCCTGCAGCTCGGCCTGAGCCCGCGCGCCGGTCTGGCCCTGTGCCGCGCGGCCAAGGCGCGCGCGTTCCTGCATGCGCGGGACTATGTCCTGCCGGAGGACGTCGCGAAGGCTGCGCCCGATGTCTGTGCCCACCGCCTTGTGCTCGCGCCGCGCGCCCGCCTGCATGACGAGACGGCGCGGTCGGTGCTTGCCGAAATTCTCGAGCGCGTCCCGCAGCCCGCGGTGCGCGAATTCAAAAGCTGATGCGGAAGCGAATGCTGCGCGCCTGGCTGCTGTGGCTGCTGGCGGCGGCCTGCTGTGTGCTGGCCTTTGCTTTTACCCATGCCGGGGCAGCGCTGGCCGCGCTCTGCGTGCCGGTGCTGGCGGCGCTGGCGGGATTCGTCGTGCTGCGGTGCAGCAGGCTGCCCGCGCTTTCGCTCCGGCTCCCGGCAGGCGGCCGGAAGGACGGCATGATCTCGGGCGAGATCGCGGCCTCCCGCCGCGCGCCAGGCCGCGTCCTGTGTCGCATCGAGGTGCGCAATGACCTGACGGGCGAAACAACGGAATTTTTCGCGGAGGAGCGCTTCTCGTTCCGCGCCGAACACTGCGGCCGCCTGACGGTCCGCATCCGCAGGGCCTGGCTCCTCGGCCTGCCGGGCCTGTTTGCCCGGAAGATCCGGACGGACGCGGCGGCGCATGTCACGGTCCTGCCGGATACGTTCCCGGCCTCCGTCCATGTGACGATGCCGGAGGTGCAGAGCCCGGACAGCGACACCAGCAGCCCGGACCGCCGCGGAAGCGACCTGACGGAGCCGTTCCGCCTGCGCGAGTATGCGCCGGGCGACAGTCTTCGCCAGATCCACTGGAAGCTCTCGTCCAAGCTCGATCGCCTCGTGATCCGCGAGCCGGGCATGCCCGCTGCGCGCACGCTGCTCGTCTTCTGGGACCGCAGCGGCGATGCCGCCGCGCGCGATGCGCAGGCGGAGGCCGTGTTCTCCGTCTGCCAGAGCCTGAGCGAGCAGGGGTATGCCTATCAGCTCGGCTGGCCCGAGGGCGGCACGGCCCGCTTTGCGGAGGCAGGCTCCACGGAGGAGCTGCTGCGCGATCTGCCGCTGCTGCTGCGCGGCGGCGCGGAGCCTCTGCAGGAGACCGGGGCGCTGCGCGGCTTCGGCAAAATTCTCTACTTTACGGCCTCGCCGGACCCGGTCTGGCGCAGCCTGACGGCGGGTGCGGAGCCGGTCCTGCTGCTGTGCGGCGTGCCGGAGCAGCCGGATGTCCGCTGCATCTGCTATACCAAAGAGGACTATGCTGCCGCGCTGCAGCAGCTGGAGCTTTGAGCATGAAACGAACGAACGGTTTTCAACTGGAACGTGCCCCTGCCGGGGGGCAGACTCTGCCGCCGTGGGCGGCCGCGCTGTGCGGCGGCCTGTGCGCTGCGGGGGCGCTGACGCTGCTGGCGGGGTCCTTCCCCGTGCTGCCCGCGTGGGCGGCCCTGCTGCTTGGCCTGCTGCTGGGGGCCGGGCTTGCGCTCCTGCCGCAGCGGGCGTGGCTGACGCCTGCGCTCTGCGGCGCGGCGGCGCTGTTCTGCCTGTGCGCCCATGCGCCCGTCACGGCGGGCCTGCGGCAGCTGGCGGACTGCGTGCGCCGCTGGCTGACGGCGCGGACCGGGTACATCTATTTGACATCTTCTGGCGGAATGCGGCAGGGCCTCTGGGCCTTCCTGCCGCTCGGCTTTCTTTCGGCGCTGGCCTCCGGCCGCTGCGCCCGGCGCGGGAGCGTATGGTTTGCGGCCGTTTCGCTGCCTCTTGCGGCGGTCGGCTGCGCCATTGGGCTGTTCCCGTCGTGCTGGGGCCTGCTGCTTCTGGCGGGCGGCATGACGGCCCTGCTGCTGTTCCGCACGGACCGGGGACGGACGGCGGCCCTGCTGCTTGCGGGCTGCCTGCTGCTCAGCGCGCCGCTCGGACTTCTCTCCCTGCCCGAGAGCGGGGCAGCGGCAGCGCTGGCCAGCGGGCTGCATGCGCTGCGCTATGATGCGGCGGCCAACTCCATGCCGGAGGGCGATCTGCACGATCTTTCCGCGTGGGAAAAGAACGGGACGCCCGCGCTGCGCGTGACGATGGAGCAGCCGCAGCGGCTTTACCTGCGCGGCTTTGTCGGCGAGGTCTATACGGGCCGGAGCTGGCAGCCGCTCGATCCGCAGACGCTGGCGGACGAGGCCGGACGCTTCTACTGGCTGCATGAAAAGGGCTATTATGCCCAGAGCGCCGTCGGGACTGCGGCGGTGCTCGCCGGGCAGACGCAGGTGCAGACCGTCACGGTCACAAACCTGTCTGCCTGCGGCGCGCAGGCCTATCTGCCGACGGGCCTTGCGGACAACGCCCTGCTGGAGCCGGACCGTATCGGCGACCGCGCGGCGAAAGCGCCGGGGGAAACGTATTCCTGTTCCTGCGCCGTCGGCGGCCTGCGCGACTGGTATGCCGCGCAGCAGGCGCTGGCGGACGATCCGGACGGCGCGGCGCAGTGGCTCACGCTGGACGGGGGCTACCGGGCATTTGCCGAGGCACAGTTCCTTGAGCTTACGCCGGAGGCGGCCGGAGCCGCGCAGGCGCTGCTGGGGAGCGAGATGCAGGGGAAGACCCTGCCGGAGATCCTGCAGGCCATCCGACAGACGCTCACGGAGCACTTCGTCTATGACGAGAGCGTCTCGACGCAGAACGGGACGCAGGACTTTTTCCAATATGTGCAGTCCGTCACCGCGCGCGGCTACAGCGTGCATTATGCGACGGCCGCCGTGCTGATGCTGCGCTATTGCGGCGTCCCGGCGCGCTATGCCGAGGGCTACTACCTCTCCGGACAGGATGCGGCCTCTGGGGAGCAGACGTTTGAACTGGATGAGACGCACGCCCATGCGTGGGCGGAATATTATTTGACCGGCGTGGGCTGGGTCCCGTTTGAGGTCACGCCGGGCTATGTAGAGGCCGAGGACCTCGGAGCAGGCGGCGAGGCGGGTGGAAAGCAGTATGAAAACACGCAGCTGCCGCCCGTTGTGGAGCAGCCGGAGCAGCAGGCCCCGCAGGAGGAGACGCAGCGCAGCTTCCGCTGGTGGCTCGCCGCGATCCCGCTTGCCGCGGCCCTCCTCGCGCTCGTCCTGTGCCAGCTCTGGCGCAGACGCCGCCTGCACCGCCGGATCGCGGCCATGGCGGCGGACGAGCCGCGCGAGGCCGTGACGCAGCTCTATGGCTACGCCGTGTTCCTGTTGGCACGAACCGGCGCGGCCCCGTCCGCAGGGCTGGAGCAGGCCCGGCAGGACAATGCCGAGGCCATGTTCAGCGGCCACGATATTCCTGCGGAAAAGGCCGCTGCCATGCAGCACTTCGTGCAGGAGACCCTGCAGGCCTGCCGCGCAGAACGGAACCTGTTCCAGCGGTTCGCGGACCGCTGGGTCCATATCTGGTATTAGGTTTGAAGGAGGCAATGCTTATGAAGTCCATTCGATTTCTTGCCCTGCTGCTGTGTGCAGCGCTGCTGCTTCCGCTCGTGCCCGTGCATGCGGCGCAGAGCGGCGGGAGCTTCTATCTGACGGCCTCCACGGCCGGGCAGACGCTCATTGAGCCGGTCGCCGTGCCCTATGCGGCCGGGCAGACCATCCGGGATGCCCTGCGCGGCAGCGGTTATGCCTTCGGCGGCATCGATACCGCGTTCATCACGGACATCGAGGGCGTCGCGGGAAACTTTACGGTCTATTATGACGGCGGCGCGTATTCGCTCGATGCGATTGCCAGCCCGGAGACCGTGACGGCCGTCGTCTTCTCCGAGCGTGAAAGAGGCTTTCCGGCCCTGCTGGACGCCGTGACGGAGCTTGCCCGCTTCCGGGAGCGCACGGACCATGTGCAGAATTACCCGGCGGCGCAGCAGGCCTATGCGGCGGCGCTGTCCGCCCTGCGGACGGCGGACGAGGCGGGCCTGACGACGCTTCTTGCCGCACTGCGCAGCGCCGTGGCGGAATACGAGGCCATTCTGAACGGCACAAAGTACCCCGTGACCTTTACGGACACGGCCGGGACGGCCGCGCAGCTCACGCTGACGGACAGCTATGGCAATGTGACGCAGGTACAGGGCCTGCGCGCCGAGGTCGTGGCAGGGGAGTACACGTTCAGCCTGTCTGACGGCGGCGCGAACCGCGTCGACGGCACGCTGACCGTGGCAGGCGCGGTGGAAAAGCAGGTCGCGCTGCCGACGGGCGACTGGTTCGGCACGATCCGCCTCCACAATGCGTCCGGCGCATCCGCGGGTGCCTATCCCGGCACGCAGGATGAGAAGACCCATACGGCACAGTTCCGCGTGGAGGACTTCCGCACGCTGGCCTATCTCTATGCCGAGCGCGGGGTGGATGCCCCTGCGGACGCGGCGCTCTACAGTTGCTACATCGGCCAGAACGGCAAGGACTACGGCGACGGCAGCCAGCCCTCGAACCGCAAGAGCTGGTCGAGCTATCAGACGGCGCTCGTGTCGCTGCTCACGGCCGGGATGACGGACTGCGAGGTCCGGCTCGAGGCCCGCAGCGCTTCCGGCGCGGACATGCGCATCCAGTCCTATACGCTCCGCCTGCACCGTGTGCCGACGCTCGCGTCGCTTGCCGTCTATGGCGAAGGTACGCGCCTGCCGCTGGACTTTGACCCGGCCGGGACGGACTATGCGGTGACGACGGTCTCCGACCGCCTGGTGATCGAGGCGGCCTCGTTCGACACGGAGGGCTATTCCGTCACGGTGAACGGCGGCACGTCCACAGAGGTCCCCGTCGGGACGATCACGGTGCAGGTAGCCCACACGAACGGAGAGCGCACCGCCTATACCATTGCGGCGACGAAGGTCGACTCCGTCGAGGTGCGGATCACGGTGCCCGCGGGAACGGACACTGCCGTCTTCAATGCGGCGGACAGCGAGATCGCGCCCGTCGGCAGCGGGACCTACCGCCTCATCCCCGGCGAGCGCTATACCTGGATCACGACAAAGCAGGAATTCTATCATGCGGCGGGCAGCTTTGAGGCCGCTGCCGGTCTCACGGTGCAGGCGTCGGAGCCGGACACGACGGACCGTCTCAGCGCGCTTGCCTCCTACAGCGCGCGCAATCCGAAGAACGGTGTGAGCTATGAGAGCGACGTGCCGTTTTCGGCGGCGCAGCACCGCTATACGCTGACGGTGCCGGATGCGAACTCCACGTTCTATCTGCAGGCGACCCCGACGGGCGGCTATGCCGTGAAGGCGCGCTACCTCCGCCAGACGACGAACACAGACACGAACGGCACGCAGGCGGAAATCAACGTCACGGCGACCGTCAATCCCGCGAAGACCGCCACGGCCTGCGGCCAGAGCCTTGCGGCGAGCGGCTATTCCAACACCGTGACGCTGCGCCTGAGCCGGACGGCGGGCAGTGTGGAATATTATCAGGACTACACGCTGCTGCTGCGCCGCCGCCTGACGCTGGGCGGGCTCAGCGCCGCCGTGGACGGCGTAACGCTGAACCTGCTGAATGCGAAGGGCGAGGCGCAGAGCTTTGACCGCGATGTGACGGAATACTGGACGCGCGTCGACGTCAGCGCCCGCACGCTGGACTTCACTGCCTCGTTCCGCAGCCTGCCGACGGAGACAAACCCGAACAGCGGCGGCTATCTTGCGGACATCAACGGTACGACGTATGCGGAAGCGCCGTCCGCCGCCCTGACGCTCGATCCGGAAAAGACCGCAGAGGATGTGACCGTGACCGTGCACCATGCAGATGCGGCGGCGCTCCCGGCGACCTATACGCTGCATGTGCAGAAAACGGAGCCGACGATCGTGACGTTCGTGACGGAGCCGAAGGACGCGACCGTCTTCCTGACGAATGAGCAGTCCGGGCGGCGCGCGGAGCGGGCCACAGACGGCAGCTTCGCCCTGACGCCGGGCGACCGCTACACCTATACCGTGACGGCAAAGGGCTATGTCGGCACGACTATCCAGCATTACACGGCCCCGGAGCAGGCGGAAACGGTCCGCGTCACGCTGCAGAAGGCGGCGGAGAACACGGGCCTGCAGCAGCTTCCTGCCCAGTGGCCCTCGTTCCGCGCGGATGCCTATAACAACGGCGTCATCGACGCCAGAACGCCCGTTTCCTCGGAGAATACGGTCCTCTATTGGGCCACGCAGCTCGGCAGCGGCTATTCCTCCGATGCCTGCGGCTGCCCGATCATCGTGGACGACTGCCTGTATACCTACGGCGGCGAGACGATCTACAAGCTCGACAAGCGCACGGGCGAGGTGCTTGCGCAGGGCAAGATGGACCACAAGTCCAGCTTCGCCATCAACTCGCCGACCTATGCCGAGGGCATGATCTTCGTCGGCCTGGCAAACGGCTGCGTGCAGGCGTTCAATGCCGTGACGCTCGAGTCTCTGTGGCTGTACGAGGACCCGCTCGGCGGCCAGCCGAACTGCCCCATCACCTATGAGGACGGCTATCTCTACACCGGCTTCTGGAACCGCGAGGACGGCAACGCAAATTTCGTTTGCCTGACCGTGACGGATGAGGACCCGGCGAAGACGGATGAGAGCAAGCTGGCCTCGTGGACCTACACGTCCCGCGGCGGCTTCTACTGGGCGGGCGCTTACGCCTGCAAGGACTTCGTGCTCGTCGGTACGGACGACGGCGAGGCGGGCTACACGACGGGCCATGCCCGCGTGCTCTCGTTCGACCCGCGCAGCGGCCGTCTGCTCGGCGAGCTGACGCTGCCGCAGACGGGCGACCTGCGCAGCTCCGTGACCTTCGTCCCGGACAGCGAGGGCGGCCTTGCCGGTACGGCCTATTTTACGACGAAGGGCGGCTATTTCTACGGCCTGCATGTCGAGGCCGACGGCACGTTCACGGAGGGCTCGCTGCGCGCGCTCAAGCTGGCCAATTATGCCAACGATCCGAAGAACCCGGCCATGAGTACCTGCACGCCGACGATCTATAACGGCCGCGCCTACATCGGCGTGTCCGGCACGGCACAGTTCGGCGCGTATTCCGGCCACAACATCACGGTCATCGACCTTGCTTCGATGTCCGTTGCCTATTCCGTCCGCACCCAGGGCTACCCGCAGACGAGCGGTATCCTGACAACGGCCTATGAGGCGGAGAACGGTTATGTCTACGTCTACTTCTTCGATAACTATACGCCGGGCAAGCTCCGCATTCTGGCCGACAAGCCGGGCCAGACCGCGCCGGTCCTCATCACGCAGGAGACGGACGAGAGCAGCGGCAAGCATGTTACCTATGACACACCCTATGTTCTGTTCACGCCGAGCGGCGCGCAGGCGCAGTATGCCATCTGCAGCCCGGTCATCGATGCGGACGGCACGATCTACTTCAAGAACGACTCAGCCTATCTGATGGCTGTCGGCAGCACGATGGACCGGCTCGAGGTCACGGCGCAGCCGGAGAAGACGGTCTACCATGTCGGCCAGACGTTTGAGGCCGCCGGTATGCAGGTCACGGCCGTTTGGCACAATGGTGTAAGGACGGATGTGACGAAGCTCGTGCAGTGGTCGACGGACCCGCTGACACTGGACGACAACGACTTCCAGATCACCTATTCCCATGTGCTCTATCAGGACCGTGACGGCGCGCCGGGCACGGCCTATGCGGCCCCGGTCGGCCTTGCGGCGCTCGATGTGCGCAAGCACATTTACGACCGTGTGGAGACCACGCCGGAGGGCCACCGCGGCACCTGCAGCTACTGCGGGCAGACGGACGAGGCATTCCAGCCGCATGAATTCGTCTGGGTCATCGACCGTGAGCCGACGGAGGAGGAGACCGGCCTGAAGCATGAGGAGTGCTTCTGCGGCTACCGGCGCAGTGAAAACACCGAGATCCCGAAAAAGGAGCATGAGCACACCTATGTGGCCACGGTCGTCGCGCCGACGTGCACGGAGCAGGGCTACACGCTGCACACCTGCCCGTCCTGCGGCGATACCTACCGCGACGCCTGGACGGACGCGCTGGGTCACAGCTGGGATGCCGGGCGCGTAACGATCCCCGCAGCAGAGGACACGGACGGCGAGCGCACGTTCACCTGCACGCGCTGCGGGGCCGAGCGCACGGAGGTCATTCCGAAGACCGGCGAAACGCCCTGCGACGGCGGCGCGAATTGTCCGGGCAGACGCTTCACGGATATGCCGGCAGCCGGGCACTGGGCACACGCAGGCATCGACTTTGCCCTGAAGCAGGGCCTGTTCAACGGCATGTCTGCCACGACGTTCGAGCCGGACGGAAGCATGACGCGCGCCATGCTCGTCACGGTGCTGTGGCGTCTGGACGGCAGCCGCGCACCCGCCGGGCGGAACACGTTTACTGACGTGCCGGGCGGCCAGTGGTTCACCGATGCGGTGACCTGGGCGGCGGAAAACGGCGTGGTCAACGGCGTGGGCAGCGGGAAGTTTGAGCCGGACGGCCGCGTGACGCGCGAGCAGATCGCAACGATCCTGTTCCGCTATGCCGCAAAGCGCTATGATACCTCCGCGCGGGCGGATCTGTCCGTCTTCCCGGATGCCGGACGGGTGAGTGCCTATGCACGCGAGGCACTGGCATGGGCCAACGCTGCGGGCCTTGTGAACGGCACGGACAACGGCTTCGGCCTGATCCTCGACCCGCAGGGCGACGCGACCCGTGCACAGGTTGCCGCCATTTTGATGCGGTATGTAAAAAATATCGTTCGCTGAGATGACGGCAGCGAGAAAACCCCGCAGGAGAAAAGCCTCCTGCGGGGCCGTTTTATATCCTGTAAGGCGGTCGGTTGACCCGGCTGTAAAATGGTTTTCGTAACGAAATGTAAAATTATATAAGCTCCGAAACATATGGAAC
>NZ_DBFZUT010000057.1:0-58463 GCF_048519415.1 Faecousia sp.
TATTCCTCCTATTTGAACGGCAATATAAAAATAGCCGGGATGCCCCGGTCTGTCAACACACCCCAAGAGCAGATTTTACACCGCAAGGGCACACTTTTTAATTTTACCCATACCTTGTATCAAACTCGGTATGATTATTTCAAGCACATCCCAATCATGTTCCGGCTTCATCATTTTTACCGCAAATTCGATAATGGGGCGAGGGGTAAAATACTGACCAAAGTCGCCCTTGAAAAAGCCGTCCATAAACTGCTCGAAGGCGACACCCTTCACATCGAGGTCGGTTTTATTCAGGTTTATAGACTCAAGGTGAGATACGACTGTACGGAGGACGCGGTCATCGACCTTGATTGAATCCGTGAATACTTCCGGGTCTTTGACTTTCTGCTCATTGTAAAGCGCGTTGATACGTTCCGCCAGCTTGGAAGAAGGCTCGTGCGTTTTGATCTGGAACTGATACGGTTCTCCTTTTTTCCGGGGCTTTTGCTCATCACTAATTTTGACAAATATCAGTTTGCAAAGCTCACCGAAGGCCGTCGGTGGTGACAGCCTGCCGCCGCCCCAAAGCGTATTGTGGCATTTCTTGATAGCAGTAATCAAATCTTCTCTGGCAACCGGCTGGATATCAGGGGCCTTCTTTTTCTTGCCGTCTACATCTGTATATTCTCCACCTCTGTAAAAGCGGAATGCTTGCGGTTTTCCATAGGCTTTTGGAAGATCGGCAATGATATTATTCTCTCGTTCGAGAATGCCGGTACTATCGTCCGAGAAATCCAACACCCGACGAGTAGCGCCAGCAATAATAACCACATAGCTTGCACGAAGCTTTACCCACGTTGCGTTGCCTACACCCTGCTCAATTGCCTGCAAGAACTCCGCATCTGTAACGCCATCTCGTTTGCACTCTACAACCGCATACGGTTTTTTGCATTCATCATCAGAGAAAATGACAATATCCGCACGGTCCGTCGGTACACGATCCGGGATCGTCACCTCAACCTTAATGCGATGTGCTGGGTAGTCGTATTCGTAGATCAGTTCCGCCCAGAATTCAGCCCGAACTTTTTCCTCGGGATCGTTATAGTTTTCTGTGTGATTATCAGACGTGACATAGATGATCTTCTGCTTATTTTCCGGGCCGGTAATAATGGCATATCCATCTTTAATTGCCCTATCAAGGTAAGTCATATTTGCTTCCTCCAAAATTCTCTGTATGTTGGTAGCGTATTAATTCATTTCTTGTTGCGTTGGCACATTTTCCAAAAACATCACATCATAAATCGGCAGATACGTGATCTTGCCGTTCGTCGTGATCTCGCGGGCGTTGGACAGAACATAGGCCTTTTTCACATGATAATCGTCGTTCTTTACGAAGGTATTCAGGGCGCTGTGGACGGTGTAGTCCTTACCGGACTTGACCTCGATGGGAACGGCGGATAGGCTGTCGTAATCGTCGATCAGATAATCCACCTCGCCCTTGCTGCGGTTATCGTAATAGAACAGCTTGAAGCCGTGCGCGACCAGCTCCTGGGCCACCACGCTTTCATACACGGAGCCGAGATTGATCCCCGTCTCATCGTCCAGGATCGCACGGATATTGCTGCCATACAAAACGTCCGTCAAAAGCCCTACGTCGTTCAAATAGAGCTTGAGCAGGTTTTTGCCGATGGACTGCGTAAGGGGAAAGACGGGGGTGGTAATCGCGTTGACGTCCAAGGCGATCCCAGCGGAGATCAGATATTCAAACTCATCCTGATAGTCGGAAAAACGCTTGCCGCGCTTGTCCTCGATGTCCTGAAAGACCACTCGTTTCTTCTTGCTCTCCAGATTGGAGGGGATCATATCGTAGATCCTGCGGATCTTCAGCTTCCTGCTGTTGTCCGCCTCGTACTTTGACGCGTCATCAGCATAGAACGCGCGGATATCCCGATGGATCGTCCGCACCTTGACGATATTGGTGTCTGCAATAAAGGAGTTTACAGCATCGGGCAGCCCGCCGATCAGCAGATACTTCTTGAAAAGATCCATTACCTTCTCATGCATGGCGGCATCCAGACTCTCACCGGTAAGGAACTTCTCATGCATCATATCGATGGCAAACCGATTAAACCCGTTTGCCAGCAGAAACTCCTCAAAATCCAGCGGGAACATGCGCTTGATCTCAATACTCCCGATGGGGATCGAGGTGGTCTTCTTCAAGGTCACGCCCAGCAGCGACCCGCTGGCAATATAGGTGTACCTGTCGTCCTGCTTCAAAAACTTGAGCATGGTCAGCAGGTGCGGATACGCCTGGATCTCATCAAGGAAAATCAGCGTGTTTTTCTTCTCTCCCATTCTCTCGCCGGCGATCGTGCTGACCTGAAAATAAAAGTCCTTGACGGTGCGGACCTGCTCAAACAGCCTGGGGCCGTTGTAATCCTCCGCAAAGTTCAGCTCGATATAGTTCTCAAAGAGCTGCTGCCCAACGTGGCGTATAATAAACGTCTTTCCGATCTGCCGCGCCCCGTCGATAATCAGCACCTTATTGGAATCGGATTTCAGATAGCTTTCAATATACGGCTGGATTTTTCGATATAACATTGCGCACCTCCGCACTTTTCAGCATAGTCAACGCGCCGGAAAACACATAATTCAATTGGTTGCACATCTCGTGATACACACATTTCAATATCTATTATACTCATAAAAACGCACAAATCAATAGCCGGTGCAAAATAAATATATCCCGTTGTCAAGACTGCAAATCCGATTATTGCACATTGGACTCTAGTGTAGCGCCGGGCTATCATATACGCGAAGGAAGACCAGAAACAATGCGTATATGAAGGAGGCGCGGTATGGAAAACAGGTTTGCTGCGGCGCGGAGGAGATATCTGCGCACACACATGGACGGGATCTACACAGGGATGCTGCTGACGGGGACTCTGGAGCCGCATCTGGAGGAGATCGGCGAGTCGGCACAGGCAATGCTCGACCGGATCGTGGAGCAAATGAAGAAGGCCGAAGGCGTCACCGAGCAGCTGAAGGCTGCGGATCAGATGGAATGGGTCGGACGGATGAACAGTATCCGCAGCCGCGCGGAGGAGGTTGTCTTTTCTGAGCTGGTTTATTGCTGAGGCGTGGTGATGTTCAAGTATAGAAGAAATCGAGTGTTAGCACTCTGCGCCGGCGAGCGACGGCTGCTGACAATGGCCCTGTTGTCCTTTCGGAACAAGCTGGTAGCAAGCGGCAAGCCCACCGAGGATATCAATGAGCTGCTGATCCGGCTGCTACGGTAAAAACTGAATACGAGAAATGAGCGTCTGCTTCTGAAAAGAGGCAGGCGCTTATTTTTATGGCATCAATTTTGCAGCCACACCGATGAAATCCGGAATGGACATGGCATCAATTTTGATGCCATAGACGAAAAATGGCTCCATTTCGGAGCCACGAGCAGTCCTGCATAGGAAAATGGCTCCAATTTGGAGCCAAAACAAAAGAATTTTTCAAGGGGGTTAATTTTTTGGCCTTCTCGCTGCCTACCAAGTGAGGGGAACTTTGAAAAAGCTCTGCACAAGCTCGGCTTTTTATAATTTACCAGCTCAAAAGAAAAAATTTTGAAAAGCAGCGGGAAAATCCGAAAAAAATTCGGCAAAGGGAAAGTGAGAGGAGCTTCTAAGCTTCCCCCGTGTACCTCGACAACTGAATAGCCGTTACCGAGACAGATATGACTGTGCGACGATCGCAAAAGAGCGAGCACGGCGACGCCGCGGAGGCCCCGGGGCAGGCATATAAAAACGATATCGGAAGAACGGCGCCAAACAAAAACACAGTTACCAGCGAAAGAAAGAAGGTGAAACACATGAACAAGCTACAACTGATCGATGCCGATACCCTGTATTATAAACCTCTTGCCCACCCCAAAATGCTCATCGACGGTGTTCTCTCCGACGGGCTCGCCATTTTAGCGGGAGACTCCAAGATCGGCAAGAGCTGGATGGTGCTGTGGCTGTGCCTGCAAATCAGCCGCGGCGAGGCGGTGTGGGGGCTGCCCACCAGAAAAACCGATGTGGTATATCTGGCCTTGGAGGACCGGGAATGGCGCGTTCAGCAGCGTATGCAGGAGCTGACGGATTCTCCGCCGGAGAATCTCCGCTTCGGCTTTTCCTGCGGCCGGCTGGGCACGGAGCTGGAGGGGCAGATCGAGGAGGCTCTGCGGGAATTTCCCTCCACGGGCCTGATATTCATCGATACCCTTCAAATGGTGCGGGACAATGTTTCCGCAAAGGTCAATGCCTATGCCCAGGACTACAAGGATCTGTCCGGCCTGAAAAAGCTCGCCGATGACCACGGCATTTGCATCTTCGTTGTCCATCACACCCGAAAGGAGCGGGACAGCAGCAATATCTTCAACGATATGACCGGCTCCACAGGCATTTTGAGCGTGGCGGATACGGGGATGATTCTCCGCAAGGATGACCGCTTCGGCGATTGCGCCACCCTCTGCATTACGGGCCGGGATGTGGAGGAGAAGAAGCTGAAAATGCAGATGCGGGGCGTCCGATGGGAGATTACCGAGGCGCTCAGCGCCGACGATTTGCGAAAGGAACGCATCCCGGACTTTGTTTTTCAGGTGGCGGATTTCCTTTTGGCGCACAGGCGCTTTCGGGGCACAGTGTCCCAGCTGCTTGCCGCCGTAGGTAATACGGAGCTGAAGCCCAATCTCGCCAGCAAGCATCTGACCCGTCATTACAGCGATGTACTGCTGCCCCTGGGAATCACCTGCGAGTATCGTAAAACGGCGGCTGCCCGGCTGGTGCTTTTGGAGCTGCATGACGGTGCTGACGGTCATGACGGTTCCTCCGGGAGCGAGAGACTTGCGTCACTGCGGAAACAGAATGACGGAACCTTCCGGCTTCCCCAAGCATCGTCACAAGCGTCATCTGCGTCATGGGAGGAGGCGGAGGGCGATGAGGAATTGCCGCTTTAAGGGGTACGGGGCTATACACCGCTTTTTTATCCGTAAGGATAACGAGCATGGGATTTGTGTAGCCATGCGGCACCCAATTCCCCCGTATCTGCCGATACGAAAGGGGCGCGCCCCTGTAACCCCGCTGAAAGGATGTGATATCTATGCGGACTCGAACAGAGGAAATCAATGTGCGGGTCTATAAAACCGAAAAGAATACCATTCGCAGAAAGGCAAAGAAATGCGGCATGAATATGTCGGAATATCTCCGAACCTTGGGAACCGGTGCAGCGGTGAGAGAGGCTCCGCGCTGGGAGCTGATGCTGGCGTATCAGAAGCTGACAACGCTCCACGATACCGTCCGCTACGAGCTTGCCATGAGGGACTTTGACGAGGCCCTGACCGAGATTGAGAGCCTGCTTCTGCGCGCCTATCACGGGAAGGAGGATGCCGATGGCGGTGACGAAGATCTGGGCGATTCATGACAGCGTCAGCCGTGTGGTGGACTACTGCACCAACCCCAGCAAGACCAAGCTGAGTGACCTGGAGCAGGTGCTGCTGTATGCTGCCGACAAAGAAAAAACCCTGGATGAGGGGGAGCAGCAATACGCCGTCACCGGAATTGGCTGCAGGACGGAGTCTGCCGCAAGGGAGATGGCTGCCGTGCAGAGGCGCTTCGGCAAAGCCGGCGGCAATGTGGCCTACCACGCTTACCAGTCCTTCAAGACCGGTGAGGTTACGGCGGAGGAATGCCATCGCATCGGCGTGGAGACGGCGCGGCGGCTTTGGGGGAACGACCGGCAGGTGCTTGTTGCCACCCACTTCAACACCGGCACTTATCACAACCACTTCGTTGTGAATCCGGTGAATATGTGGACAGGCAAAAAGCTGGAGGCAAAATACGAGGTCTACTACAAGCTGCGGGATATGTCTGACCGTGTCTGCAAGGAGCATGGCCTGTCGGTGGTGAAAAATCCCCAGCGGCATAAAACGGCGCGGTCGGTCTACTTTGCCGAAAAGGACGGCGAGCCCACCCGCTACAACCTCATGCGGCGGGCACTGGACGAGGCGCTGACGATATCGAGCAGCTGGACGGAGCTGGGCGCCGTGCTGCGGAAAAAGGGCTATGTGTTCGTGTGCGATCCCTACCGCAGGTACGCCACCATCCGCTCTCTAAGCGCTAAAAAGTGTATGCGCACTTTCCGGCTGGGAGCCGAATATGACAAGGAGGCGCTGCAGGACAGGCTGCTGGAGAACCAGCGGGACATCCGTGTGACCCGGCGCTATTTTGAATTCATGAGGCCCTACACACGGGAATATGCCAGGAAGAATCCGCCGACGGAAGAATACTACCGGCAGCGGGATTTTTATCTGCATTTGCCCCGCGTCAACGGGTATTTGAGCTTCTTCCGCTGTGTGGCAATCGTGCTGGGCGTTGCGCCGCTGTACGAAAAGGAATATCGGCAGCCCCTGTCGGCGGAGTGCCGGGAAGCTTGCCGCAGGCTGGATCGCTTCACCGCCGAGATAACGCTGGTGTGTCGGGAGCATTTGGACACGCCGGAGGATGTGCAGAGGTTTCTTGCACGAATGGACAAGGAGATGGATGCAATATCCGCTGCACGCAGCAAAATCCGCAATAAACAGCGAGGCTGCGCCGATCCTGTGGAGAGGGTCGAGCTGAAAAAGTCCTGCGCCGCCTGCACCGCAGAGCTTTCCCGGCTTCGGAAGCAAAAGCAAACCGCCTATAACATGATTGAGGATAACCCAAGGCTGAAAGACCTCTTGGCGTGTGAATTGGATGCGTGGGTGGAAAACGACCCCTACCTCTCCCCGCGGGAGAAGCAGGCGCTGCGAAATCAGCGGCTGTCCCAAGAGGAAAAGACGATTATGCGATGAAAGGAAGGATTCGATGAAGAACGACAGATTGATTGATTTGGGGCTGACCGGGTACGAGGAGCTTTTTATGAGCACGGAGGAACGGCTCGATGCGAAAAAGCCAAAGGTAGAGGCAATCCCGCTGGCTGCCCTCACACCCTTTCGAAATCACCCCTTCAAGGTGAAGGAGGACGAGGAAATGGCGCAGCTCATGCGGAGCATTGCCGATGCCGGCGTGCTCTCTCCGGCACTGGCAAGGCCGCTGCCTGACGGCGGCTATGAGCTGATCTCCGGCCACCGGCGGCTGGCAGCGTGCAAGGCGCTGGGGATGGGCACCATGCCGGTGATTATCCGTGACCTGACAGACGAGGAGGCTGTTATCACCATGGTGGACAGCAACCTGCAAAGGGAGCATATTCTCCCAAGCGAAAAGGCGTTCGCGTACAAGATGAAATACGATGCCATAAAACGCTCGCCGGGTCGAAAAGAAAATGGTGACCAACTTGGTCACCAAATCAAAAGTATTGATTCTCTTGCTGAAAATTCACCGGACAGCCGCAACCAAATCCAACGCTACATCCGCCTCACCAACCTAATCCCCGACATCCTGAAGCTGGTGGACGAGGGCAAGATCGCCCTGACTCCGGCGGTGGAGCTGTCCTATTTGCAGCCGTCCGAACAGGAGATGCTCTTCTCCGTGATGGACAGCGATGAGGTAACGCCGTCCTTGTCCCAGGCCCGGCGGCTGCGGCGCATGAGCGAGGCGCAGACTCTCACGGATGACGCGGTGCTGCAGCTTCTGTCCGAGGTTAAGGGCAATCAGGTGGAATATGTGAAGGTGCCGGTAGACAAGCTCCGCAGCTTTTTCCGCCCGGACACCTCCATGAAGCAGATGACCGAGACACTTGGATTTTTACAACAAACACTTGGCGCGGCAGCGCAAAGGCCGGGACGCCCGGTGAAAGGAGATTTTACAATGAAAGAAATCATAAAAGAAATCATTGAATTCGATTTGGACGAAGGAAGAATGGACTATCTGGATGATATGATTGACGTGTTTTCCAAAGACGGCTGTGAAATGGTGGATATCCTCTTCGACAGATTCCTAAAGAAATACTACGCTGATATTGATGTCAGCAACGAACGAATGACCATCAATCTCACTGACGAAGAAGGACATGTATTGTCCTTTAATCTGAGCCAAAGCGAGGTCCATTATGTGCTTCACATGGTCGAAAGAAGGCTCAACAGCTTTATGCGCGACGACGGAGGAGGTGGTTTCAGTGACGAAGACTGAGCTGCAGACCATGTATGAGGTGATGTTCACGGATTACCCCGACATTGTGAACGTTGCCCAGGTCCAGTCCATGCTGAAAATCAGCCGCCATCTGGCCTACGAGCTGATTGGCGACGGGTATATCCCCGGCATGAAAATCGGCAATGCATACCGCGTACCGAAAATCAATGTGATCCGCTACGCACTCTCGGCGGGAAATCCGCAGCCGGCGGCGTAGCCGGGATTTGAACCTGTATGGCACATTGGACGGGCATTCCCGCCGGGCGTATAATAAAAACGGTCCGAAAGGGTGCCCGTTCATGTGCTATCCGCAAAGGAGGTAGAGTTTATGATAGCAGGACACCTGCAAATAAAAAACGACAATTACTACATGGTGCTGAATTACACGGACGCCAACGGCAAGCGCAGGCAGCCGTGGATTCCCACAGGACTTCCCGCAAAGGGAAACAAGCGCCGCGCCGAGAAGCTGCTGCTGGACACCCGCCAGAGCTTTGTCCCGCCGGTTGTGAGCAAGGAGAACGAGGATATCTCCTCCGATATGCTGTTTGCCGACTACATGGAGCTGTGGCTGGAGATTATCCGCAGCTCGGTGGAAAAGACCACCTTTTCCTCTTACACGCAGATGGTAAAGGGAAAAATCGCACCGTACTTTCGGAAAACCGGCATCAAGCTGGGCGAGCTTCAAGCCAGGCATATTCAGAGCTTCTATCTGTACGAGCTGAAAACCGTGTCTGCCAGCACGGTCATCCACGAGCACGCCAATATTCACAAGGCTCTGAAATATGCCGTCAAGATGGACCTCATTCCGTACAACCCCGCCGACAAGGTGGAGCGTCCGAAGAAGCAGAAGTATATCGCGGATTACTACCGTTTGGAGGAGCTGGAGCAGCTCTTTGAGGCGACAAAGGATCACCCCTATTCTCTGCTGATCCAGATCACCGCGTTTTACGGGCTCCGGCGCAGCGAGGCTCTGGGCCTGAGATGGGACGCCATCGACTTTGAGCGCAATACCATCACCATCAGACACATCGTAACAAATGCCAAGATAGACGGCAAGTATGAGATCGTCCGCGAGGATCGCGCCAAGACGAAATCCAGTCTGCGCTCTCTTCCTCTGGTCGACAATATCCGGGAGAAGCTGCTGGCCTTGAAGGAGCAGCAGAAGGAAAACAAGAGGATCTGCGGCAACTGCTACAACCGGGAATACGACGGCTATGTGTTCGTGGATGTAATGGGGAACATTTTTAATCCCCGGAATCTCAGCAGCAATTTCAGCAAGCTGCTGGAATTGAAAGGTCTGCGGCATATCCGCTTCCACGATCTCCGGCACAGCTGCGCCTCGCTGCTGCTTGCCAACGACGTGCCCATGAAGCAGATCCAGGAATGGCTGGGCCACAGCGATATCAGCACCACGGCAAACATCTACAGCCACTTGGATTATAAGTCCAAGCTTACGTCCGCAAACGTAATGGACAACGTCCTGACCCTGCCGGAAACCGAGGCCGTCGGATGGCAGACATGACTTCTTGCCGAAAATCATGTGCAGCAATGGCAGATTAGCAAAAAGAAAAGCCCAGTCATATGGGCGCAAAGCCTTGATATGACTGGGTTTTTCGCTGGCGGAGGGCGTGGGATTCGAACCCACGGACGGTTTTTGGCCGTCAAACGATTTCGAGTCGTTCTCGTTATGACCTCTTCGATAGCCCTCCGTATATCTCAACTGTTTTCCGTGCGCTGAGAAAATGCAAGAAAAACACGCAAGAACAATATGAAATTTTGAAATTCGATCCGGCGAAAACCCTTATAAATCAAGGGTTTTCAGCGGAGAAAACGGCCAGAGCCAACGCGCATTTCGAGTGCTGCACCTTCGACCACTCGGACAACTCTCCGTGTCTATTTTCGTCCGGTTTTCTTTCCGGAAATTTGCTCAAAAATTCGGTGGGGAGAAAACAGGAGAGAAAGCAAAAAATATTCGATTTTGAGATTTTCGGTGTTGAGAAGCATCAAGGAGAATCGAGGGGACGAAAATCACAGATCCCGCCGAAATTTCGAGTCAGTCCCGTTATGACCACTTCGATACCGCTCCGTATTGCAGACGCAGCAAAGCTTCGCAAATATTATAACAGCAGGCAGGGCAAAAATCAAGTCCGGATTTTTCTCCTGCACAAATCTCTGGCTTGCCTAACTCCGTTTTTCGTGTTATAATAATTCTATTCATACGAAAGGGATGTTCAGGGCCTATGAAGATTCAGGAATCCGCCGAGAATTATCTGGAGACCATTCTGGTGCTCAAGGAGCGTAAGGGCCTTGTGCGTTCCATCGACATTGCAAATGAGCTGGAGTTTTCCAAGCCGAGCGTCAGCATCGCCATGCGCAACCTGCGTGAAAACGGCTATGTCTCCATGGACGCGGGCGGCTTTATCACGCTGCTTCCGGCCGGACAGGAGATTGCCGAGCGCATTTACGAGCGCCACCGCCTGCTGACGAAGTGGCTGACCGGCCTCGGGGTCGATCCTGCGATCGCCTCGGAGGACGCCTGCCGCATCGAGCATGTGATCAGCGCAGAGAGCTTTGCCGCCATCAAGGCGCATGTCCAGAAACACGACGCAGAATAATTCGGAAATACTAAAAACAGGGATCGGAGGCTTTCTCCGGTCCCTGCTTTTGCAGAACGCCCCACCGGCCCGGCCGGTGGGTATGATTTCAAAGAGCCTCGCAGAGTTCGCCGCCGCAGGCAGCAGAGTGCAATCTAGTCGTTTTGCAAACCCTGCGGGATTGTAAAACAGGAGCTTATTCTTTCAGCAGGCGGCGGCGGGCGAGGTTGATCGTGCCCTCCTGCATGTGGTTCATCCAGCTCAGGCTCTTGCCGCAGCCGTAGGCCGCGCAGGAATCCGCGTCGTCCGCGACAACGCACGTCATCTCCGTGCGCTCGCACAGCAGGCGGTCCATGCCGAAGAGCTGGCTGCCGCCGCCCGTCAGGACGATGCCATTGCGCGCAATGTCCGCCACGAGCTCCGGCGTGGTGCTCTCGAGCACATCGAGCACCTTGTCCATGATCTGACGGGCGGGGCGGCGCAGGACCTCCATGAGCTCCTCGGATGCCAGCGTGGCCTCGCGGGCAAGGCCGTTCTTGAGGTCACGGCCCTTGACGGTCATGGTCAGTGCCTCCGGACGGGGCGTGACGCAGCCGATGGACATCTTGATCTCCTCTGCAACGGTCGTGCCGATGAGCAGGCCGTAGCGGCGGCGCAGATGGCGGATGATGGCCTCGTCGAAGGCCGCGCCCGCCACCTTGAGCGAGGCGGACTGCGCAATGCCGTTCATGGTCAGTACGCCGATATCCGTCGTGCCGCCGCCGATGTCGACGACCATCCGGCCCTCGGGCGCGGTGATATCGAGCTGGGCGCCGAGGGCAGCAGCCAGCGGCGCTTCGATGAGGTAGACGCGGCGGGCGCCTGCCTCCATGGCAGCCTGAATGACGGCGCGCTCCTCGACCTCCGTGATGCCGCTGGGGACTGTGACGATCATGCGCGGCTTGACGATGGCGTGGCGGAGCACGCGGCGGAGCATCTCCGTCAGCATGCGGGCCGTGAGCTCATAGTCGGAGATGACGCCGTCCTGCAGCGGGTGCACGGCGACGACATTGCCGGGCGTGCGCCCGAGCATGCTCCGCGCGGCCGCGCCGACCTGCAGCACCTTGCCGCTGTTTTTATCGAGGGCGATGACGGACGGCTCGCGCAGCACGATGCCGCGCCCGGCCGTATAGATCAGCACGTTGGACGTGCCGAGATCGATCCCAAGGTCTCTGGAAAAGAATAACATAGTTTGCACCTACCTGTCTGCGGGTTTCTGCCCCGGCTCCGGCGTGGCGGCCAGAGCGGCGCAGACCACGGAGGACGCGCCCGCCGTGAGCAGCACGCGGCTGCATTCCGAGAGCGTTGCGCCCGTGGTCAGAATATCATCGATCAGCAGGACGCTGCGTCCTGCAAAGCGTTCGGGAGAAACGGCGCGGTAAGCGCCGAGCACATTGGCGCGCCGCGCGGCGGCGTCCCGCTGGGACGACTGCGCGGGATTGTGGCGAATTTTCTGCAGCGTCTGCGTGCAGGGAAGCTCCAGCTCCCTCGCCACGGCGTGCGCCAGCAGCTCCGTCTGGTCATAGCCGCGGGAGCGGCGGCGCTTCGCGCTGACCGGTACCCAGGACAGGATCTCAAACGGAGCGGTCCGGAGCAGGGGCGCGAGCATGCGGCCGAAGGATGCGGCATACTGCGACTGCCCGGAGAATTTGAAGCGGCGGAGCGATTCCGCCACAACGCCCTCATAGGGATACACGGCATAGCACTCTGTGTAGAACTGCCCGCGCCGCAGCGGGGCGGGGATCGGCTCGAGCTCGTGCGCGCAGCGGGCGCAGACGTCGTGCTCCTCCGGCCGCAGCAGGCGGCGGCAGAACACGCACTTCGGCGGATACAGCAGGTCGAGCAGCTGAGAGAACAGCGCCCTCATGCTTCGCCCTGCAGCCGGAAGCGCAGGCCGCTGTAGCGCTTGTTGCGGCGGTTGTTCTGCGTCATCTGGGCGATGAGCTCCTCGTTGCCGACGAGGAGGAGCAGCTCCCGCGCGCGGGTGATGGCCGTGTAGAGCACGCCGCGCGTCAGCAGCATCGGCGCGCCGCCGCCAATGGCGAAGATCACGGCGCGGTATTCGCTGCCCTGGCTCTTGTGCGCGGTGATGGCGTAGGCCAGCTCCAGCTCCGAGAGCATCTCGGGCTCATAGACGACCTCGCGGTCGTCAAAGAGGACGTGGATCTGGTCCTCCTTCGGGTCGATGGAGACGATCGTGCCGATGTCGCCGTTGAACACGCCCGTGCCGGACGAGCCGTTGGCGCGCTTCCACGGCAGATCGTAGTGATTGCGGATCTGCATGACGCGGTCGCCCTCGCGGAAGCACGAGCCGCCGCTGAGCTTCTCGCGCCTGCCGGGCTGCGGCGGGTTCAGCGCCGCCTGCAGGGCGCGGTTCAGATTGGCCGTCCCCGTCTCGCCCTTGCGGGTGGGGCTGATGACCTGAATTTCCCCGGCGGGGATATGCATATTCTGCGGCAGACGGCGCGCACAGAGCTCACAGACGGTCTGCACGAGCTGCGCGGGCGCGCGGCGGCGCAGGAAGAAGCAGTCGCGGTCCTTTGCGGTCAGAACGGGCAGCTCGCCGCGGTTGACGGCGTGGGCGTTCATGACGATGAGGCTCTGCCGGGCTTGCCGGAAAATTTCCGTCAGGCAGACGGACGGGACGATGCCGCTGCGGATGAGGTCGGAAAACAGGTTGCCCGCGCCGACGCTCGGCAGTTGGTCCGGGTCGCCGACGAGCACAAGGCAGGCCTCCTGCGGCAGCGCCTCGAGCAGACTGTGCATGAGCAGCACGTCGACCATGGACATCTCGTCCACGATGACGGCGTCGCATTCCAGCGGCTCGTCCTCATTGCGGGCGAAGAACATCTCGCCGTTTTCGGGCGAGACCTGCGCCTCGAGCAGGCGATGGACGGTCGCGGCGTCGCGGCCGGTCAGCTCGGACAGACGCTTGGCGGCGCGCCCGGTCGGCGCGGCCAGCAGCGTTTTGCGGCCGAGCTTGGAAAACAGGGTGAGGATGCCGGACAGCACCGTCGTTTTGCCGGTGCCGGGGCCGCCCGTCAGGATCATGATGCGGCGCTCGGCTGCCATGCGGATAGCATCGCGCTGGCGTTCGGCATAGGTGATGCCCTCAATGGCCTCGATGCCCTGCAGCACGCGCTCCGCATCGGGCAGCGGCGCGGGCGGGTGCTGGGCCATGGCACGGATGCGGGCGGCAATGGCCGTCTCCGCCTCGTAATATTCCGGCAGATAAACGGCTGCGATCCCGGCAATGGTGCTGTGCTCCACGCGGCCCAGCTCCGTCAGACGGTCGACGGCCGCGATCACGGGCTCCGCCTCGAGGCTCAGCAGCTGGGACGTTGCCGCAACGAGCTTGTCCTGCGGGAGAAAGGTATGTCCGTTTGTGAGATTGTGGCGCAGCTCAAAAATAACGCCCGCTTCGACGCGGCGGGCATCGTCACCGTCAAAGCCGAGCTCCAGCGCAAGCTGATCGGCTGCGCCGAAGCCTGCGCCGAACTGCGGCTGCGCCAGCAGGTAGGGGTCCTCCTGCACGCGCCCGAGCGACTGCGCACCGTAGACGCGGTACAGCCGCACGGCGACCTGCGCCGGGATGCGGTAGCCCGCAAGAAACTCGATGAGCCGCCGCACGGCGACCTGCTGCCGGAACGAGGCGCCGATCTCCAGCGCCTTTTTGCGCGAGATGCCGTCGATCTCCGTCAGCCGCTCCGGCGCGGCCTCGAGAATTTTCAGACTGTCCGTGCCGAAGGCAGCGACGATCTTTTCGGCCGTTTTCGGTCCGACGCCCCGCACGGCGCGGGAAGAGAGATAGGCGCGGATCTCCGCCGTGGAGTCCGGAAGCAGCCGCTCGAGAAACTCTGCCTCGAGCTGGCGGCCGTAGGTGGCGTGCGCCGTCCATTTTCCGGTGACGATGAGCCGCTCTCCGGCGGCCGGGGCGGGGATCGTCCCGACGACCGTGATCAGGCCGCCGTCGTCGCTGTCCAGCTTGACGACGGCATAGCCGTTTTCCGGATTTTCAAAGACCACAGCGGCAATCGTCCCGCTGACCAGCTCCTGCTCCAAGTGCCAGTTCTCCCATTCTGCCGGGGCGGCCGGGCTCAGGCCTCAAAGGCCCCCAGCCGCTCCAGATATTCTGCCGCCTGCCCGGCGGCGCAAAGCTGCTCGCCCGCCGCATCCCGCAGCAGGCGTGCGGCGGCCTCCTGCCCCTCCGGGGTCAGGCCGCGGTCGATCCAGATAATTTGTGCGCGCAGGCCGCGATGCTCGCGCATCCAGCGGCAGCCACGGATCTGCCGCTCCACCTCGGCCGCGCCGCCCTGCAGCGGCGCAACGAGCACGGCATCCTCGCGCGGCAGCGGAAGCAGCATGGCCTCCGCCACGGACCAGAGCAGGAGCAGCAGCCCGCAGGCCGCAAGCCCCGCCGTCAGGATCGTCAGCGCCATACCATCACCTCATGCCAGACTATGCAGGCCGCAGGCGATGGGTTCCTATCTAGGGCAGCACCGCACAATCCGGCGAAGGCCGAAGATGCAGCTGTGCGATGATGCTCTCACATATTTTACAGCAGAAACGGGAAAGACGCAAGCGGGAAATCCCGTCAGGCCCCCAGCACGAAGAAATTTAGGATGATGCACACGCAGCTCAGGACCAGAAAAATGATCCAGCCGGGCGTGCGGAAAAACAGCCGCCGCCATTTCGGGTCGATGGGGTCGCGCTCCCGCCGCGCGGCGAGCTTTTTCCGGAAGACGAGCGCCAGCACAAGGCAGACGGCCAGCGGCAGAAGGAACAGCGCGCCGCGGATCGCCTGCCAGTACCATGTGCCGCTCAGCGGCCGCAGCAGGGCGTCCAGCCCGAGGGCCAGAACGGCGTTGTTCAGGATATGCAGGCTCATGGACCAGAGTATGGAGTATTCCACGGCGACATAGCCCGCCAGCAGGCCGAAGCCGAAGGCAAACGGCGTCTGCGTCAGATTCTGGTGCACAAGGCCGAACAGCAGCGCCGAGCAGAAAATGGCAAAGCGCTTGCCATAGGGCTGCAGGCTGCGCAGCACGGCCCCGCGGAACAGCAGTTCTTCCGTGACGGGGGCGGCCACCGCGGTATAGAGCGCAAGCGATACGGTCGTCTCCGCCGTGCCGGACACGACCTTGGTTTTGGTGCGGAAAAATTCCATGGCCGGGGAGAGCAGGCTCTGCAGCAGACCGGCCGCGCCCTGCAGCGCCAACAGGCAGAGGACCCAGAGCAGGACCTCGCCCGCGTGCGGGACTCCCGAGCGGGCGAACATCACGTTCTGCCAGAACGGCCTGCGCTTCCAGATGAGCACCAGGCCGACGGTACCGCAGGCGGCCGCAAGGCGGCCGACCCCGGTGAGCCATGCAGGAATGTCCAATTGCAGGAAAGACAGGAGCACGACCCCGGTCGAGCTGAGCTGGCTGAACACGGCCAGCCAGATGAGAAGCATCAGGCACACGCGGTTCATGCGGCTGCGGGCGATGGCCCGCCTGCCAAGCTCCTGCCGCCATGCCAGCTTTTCCAAGCGGACGGACTCCGACGTCCAGAGCGGCGAGCTTGTCTGGTTTGGGAATTCCTGTGTCATGTCTTGTCCTCCGTTTGGGACAGCACGGCCTCGGCGCAGCGCATGCCGTCTACGGCAGCAGAGAGGATGCCGCCGGCGTAGCCCGCACCCTCGCCGCAGGGATACAGGCCCCGGAGCTCGCTCTGGCAGTCCTCGCCGCGCACGATGCGCACGGGAGAGGAGCTGCGCGTCTCCGGCGCGGTCAGCAGGGCGTCCGGCGCGTCAAAGCCGGGCAGCAGACCGGCAAGGCGGGGCATGGCTTGCTCCAGCGTGTCGGTCAGCTTTTTCGGCAGCGCGTCGTGCAGGTCGCACAGGCGAACGCCGGGACGGTAAGTCGGGCGGATACCGCCCTCAGCAGCGGAGGGGCGGTGCGCCAGAAAATCGCCGAGCAGCTGCGCAGGCGCGTGATAGTCCGCGCCGCCGAGGCGGAAGCAGGCCTGCTCGAGCTGCTCCTGCCAGAGCATGCCGCCGAGCGGGCCGGGCTCCGGGAAGTCCTCCGGTGTCACGGAGGCCAGCAGGGCAGAGTTGGCGTTTTCGCCGCCGCGCGCGGCATAGCTCATGCCGTTCGTGACGACGCCGCCGGGCTGCGAGGCCGCGGCGACCACATGGCCGCCCGGACACATGCAGAATGTATAGGCCGCGCCGCCGTCCGGAAGGTGCACGGCGAGCTTATAGTCGGCCGGGGGCAGCTCGCCGCGCGGCTTGCCGTACTGCGCGCGGTCGATGACGGCCTGCGGATGCTCGATGCGCACGCCCATGGCAAACGGCTTCGGCTGCATGGGGATCCCGGCTGCGTGGAGCCAGCGGAACGTATCGCGGGCGCTGTGGCCGATGGCGAGAATGACGTCCCGGCATGCAAACGACCGCTCCGCTCCGTCCTCAATCCAGCGGACACCCGTTATGCGGCCATCCTGCGTCTCAAGTCCCGTCAGGCGCGCACCGAAGCGGACTTCGCCGCCGAGGCGCAGCACCTCTTCCCGCAGGTTCTGAATGACGTGGAACAGCACATCTGTCCCGACGTGCGGTTTGGCGTCGTAGAGGATCTCCTCCTGCGCACCGAAGCGTACAAACTGCTGAAGCACCCAGCGGCCGCGCTCGTTCTTCGTGCCGGTGTTGAGCTTGCCGTCGGAAAACGCACCTGCGCCGCCCTCACCGAACTGGACGTTGCTCTCGGGGTCCAGCGGTCCGCCGCTCCAGAAGCGCTCAACCTTTTCCCGGCGCAGCGGTGCGGGGTCGCCGCGCTCGAGCACGAGGGGCCGCAGCCCCGCCTTCGCCAGCACGAGGGCGGCGAACATGCCTGCCGGGCCGAAGCCGACGACCACGGGCCGCTCCGCTGCGGTGCAGCGGGGAATGCGGTAGACATAGGGCACCTCGCGCGTGATCTTTGCGCTGCGGCAGCGGCGCAGCACGGCCCCCTCGCCGCTGCGGAGCGTGACGTCCACGGTGTAGACCCAGCGGAGGTCCGGCTTTTTGCGGGCGTCAAGGGAGCGGCGGAAAATGTGCAGCGCAGCGATGTCCGATGCGCGGACATGCAGGGCCTGCGCCGCATGATAATACAGCTCGGAGACATCGTGCGTCTCCGGCAGGATCAGGTCACGAATGCGAAGCATGGCGTTCCCTCCCGGTAAGCAGCTGCCCGGCCAGACGGCCGGAGGACCAGGCCCACTGCAGATTATAGCCGCCGCAGTCGCCGTCGATGTCCAGCACCTCGCCCGCGGCATACAGGCCGGGGCAGAGGCGGCTCTCCAGCGTCTGCGCGGAAAATTCGTCCGTGCGGATGCCGCCCGCCGTCACCTGCGCGGCGTCAAAGCCCATCGGGCCGAGCACGGGCAGAGCAAAGGTCTTGACGGTCCGGCAGATCTCCGGCAGCCTGTCCGCCGGGAGCGAGCCGCACGGCGCTTCGAGTGAGAGACCGCAGCGGCGCAGCACCGTCCGCCCGAGGCGGTTGTGGAGCATACCGGTCAGCAGGTCCTCCAGCGCAAGCTGCGGCAGGGCCGCCTGCCGCGCCTGCAGGAGCTGCGTCAGCTCTCCGGCGGGGACGTCCGGCAGCAGGTCGAGCAGCAGGAGCCCGCCCTGCGCGGCCGCGCGGGACAGTTCGAAGATCACGGGGCCGCTCACGCCGTAGTCCGTAAACTGCAGCTCGCCTGCGCGCTCCGTTCGGCCGCCGTCCGTCTTGAGCACGGCGCGCACCTCGCAGCGCACGCCCTTGAGCGAGCGCACCCACGTCGGCTCCGTGCGCAGCTGCACAAGGGAGGGCTGCAGCTTCGTCCGGCTGTGGCCGAGGGCCGTCAGCAGGCGGTAGCCGAGGTCCGTTCCGCCCAGCTTGCCGCCCGCCGCGCCGCCTGCGCAGACGATAACGCGGTCAAACAGGCAGCTTTCGTCCCCGAGGCGGACGGAAAAGCCGCCCTTCGTGCGGCGCAGCTCCGTGATCTCGCAGCCCGCGTGCAGCGTGACGTTCTGCCGCCCGGCCAGCGTCAGCCGCAGAACATCGGCCACGCTGTTGGCGCTGTCGCTTGCGGGATAGACGCGGCCGCCCGGCTCCGTTACGGTCAGAAGGCCCATGGAGCGGAACCACGCCAGCGTCTGCTCCACGCCGAAGGCTTCCAGCGCGGGCAGACAGAACTGCGGCGCCGTGCCGTGGTAGTGCGACAGATCCATGTCCCGATTCGTGAGATTGCAGCGGCCGTTTCCGGTCGCCAGCAGCTTGCGCGCGACGCGCGCCTGCCGTTCGGCGAGATGGACGTCGCTGTGCGGGTCCTCCGAGGCGGTCAGCGCCGCCGTCAGGCCGGATGCACCGCCGCCGATCACCAGTACTTTCATGCTCGTTCCTCCCTGTTTTCTATGTTCATTATATGCCATATACCCCCGCATGACAAGTGTATTCTTGACAGACGGGCGCGAAAAAGGTATGATGTTGTCATTGCGGCGGCAGACCGCCGCAGGCCAATTGGAGGTAATATCATGAAGAAACGTTGGATCGCGCTGCTGCTTGCCGCCGTTCTGCCCATTGGGGTTCTGGCAGGCTGCGGCAGCGAGGATATGCCGGAGCTTTCGCTTGACAGCATCACCGCTCCGGTCGCAGCCCACAATGAAATGGAGGTCCGCACGGCACTCGGCAATTACACCGGCATCTCGGAGGCTGCGCCGGATTCCGCGGACGGCGAAATGGCCACAGTGCAGTTCGCGGGCGATGCAAGCGCCACGACGGTCCTGCACGACGGCTATATCTATGTGCTGAGCAACAGTGAGCTGCGCATCCTGCGCGCCGCCGGGGCCAGCACGACGCAGCTCAATACGCTGGATATTTCATCGGGAACGTCCTCGGAGGATTCCTATGAATTCGCCAACGCCCTGCTCGTGGAGGGCGACCGGCTTGCCGTTGTGACGACGGCTTCGTCGATGGACAGTGACCTGAGCGGCAGCGACGTGTGCCATCTGCGGCTGTATGACATCTCGGAGCCGTCGACACCGACCCTGCTGCGCACGTTCTCGCAGGACGGCCTTTACGAGGGCATCGGCACGGCAAACGGCCTGCTGCTCCTCGTCTCCTCGGGCACGGCGGACCTTGACGAGGCAAGCGGGAGCGCAGCCTCCATGCCGCAGATCGGCGACAATGCCGAAAGCGAGGCTGTGCCCGCTGCGCAGTTCTATCTCTCCTCCGTGCTTGATGCGCCGACGTTCAGCATCGTGTCTGCCATTTCGCTGGCCGATGCACAGCGCAGCGGCGTGCGCGCCTTCACGGGAACGATCGACCATGTCTGCGTTTCGGAGCAGGGGGTGTTTCTTGCGCGCAGCATCCGCATGGAGTCGCACGGCGACGCCTATAAGAAAGACCACTATTCCGTCACGAACCACGCCATCAATGCCGCAACGGAGCTCCTGCGCCTGACGGCGGACGCCGATCTGACGATGCTGGCCTCGAAGCCGCTGGCGGGCGAGGTCGCGGCCTGGGAACTCAATGCACAGGCAAACGCACTGTATGTCGTGAGATCTCTGTCCTCGTCGCAGTATCAGCTCTTTGAGGACAAGACCTACGGCTGGACGAACCGCCTCGATCAGAGCCAGAATGGCGGTACAGCGCTGAACGTGCTGGACCTCTCCCTGCAGCAGATCGCAGACGGCAGCGGTCTCCTGCCGGATGCCTCGCTCAGCGCGGCGCGCTTCAGCGGCAATTACTGCCTGCTCGCAATGTTCGATGCGGACACACCGCTTGCGGCCATCGACCTCTCCAACCCGACGAAGCCCGCTTTGGCGGAGGTCTCCGGCCTGAGCGAACTGTTCAATGTGCTGCTCCCGGCCGAAGGCATGCTGATGGATCTGAGCGGCGCGAACGGCGCGAACGGTATGAGCCTTGCCATCTCCACCATGGCGATGGGCGGCGGGAGCGTCTCGGCTACGGGCCTTGTGAAGGAGCTGGGGACCTATGCGGGCGGCGCGGTCTACGCCGCCGTGTCGCAGGATGCCGCGTGGGCGCTCGTGTGCTATGACCACACGTCCCACCTGTTCCGGCTGGGCGACGCGATCACCGAGGTCTCGCGCCCGGAGATCAGCGTGCATTCCGGAACGGCCTTCTTCTTTGACGGAGACTATCTGTATGCCTGCGCGCCGGATGAGGTCAGCGCTGTTTCGCTGACGAGCGGAAGTGTGGACGCGCTGCTGTCATTCGCCGTGGGCTGAGAAGGGAGCAAATCGTATGGAAGAGCTTGTCAAGCGTATCAATGAGCTTGCCCAGAAGGCAAAGACGACCGGCCTCACGCCGGAGGAAACGGCGGAGCGCGACCTGCTGCGCCAGCAGTATATTGCAGCCGTTCGCCGCAACCTGACGGCGCAGCTGGAAAACACCTATATCGTAGAGCCGGACGGCACGAAGCATAAGTTAGGCCGCCGCGAAACGGAAGAAACGGAACAATAAAAAACTGTGCCGGAGAGGACCCAAGCGGTTCTCTCCGGCATGGTTTTCTCAGGAGACGGGGAAGACCGGGCGGTCATCCCGCAGGTCTACGCGTACCCGCTCCGGCGCGCGTGCTCCAAGCAGCAGGGCCGCAAGCGGGGCCTCCATCTCGTGGCGGACAAGGCGGCGGATCTCGCGCGCGCCGCCCCGGCCGTCCCGGCTGCGCAGGGCAAAGCTGCGGGCAAGGCCGTCCGGCAGCTCCAGCCGGACGTGCAGGCGCTCTGCACGCTGCTGCAGGGCTGTGAGCTGCTGCTGTGCGATCTGCTCAAGCGCTGCTGCATCAAGCGGCTGAAAGCGCGCCACGCAGTCGATGCGCCCGAGGAATTCCGGCGAAAAATGTTCCCGCAGGCTGCGCAGAGCGCCGTCCTCCGCCTGCGCGCCGAAGCCGAGCCCTCCGCCGCCGCGCACGCCGAGGTTCGAGGTCATCACGAGCATCGTGTTGCGGAAATCGATGCGCCGCCCGCCGGAATCCGTCAGGAAACCGTCCTCCATGACCTGCAGCAGCAGACCGCATACGTCCGGGTGCGCCTTTTCCAGCTCGTCGAACAGCACAAGACTGTAGGGCCTGCGGCGCACACGTTCGGACAGCTCGCCGCCCTCGTCGTGGCCGATGTAGCCCGGCGGCGCGCCGATAAGGCGCGAGACCGTGAATTTTTCCATATATTCCGACATGTCCACGCGGATCATGGCGTCCTCGCTGCCGTAAACGGCCTCAGCCAGCGCCTTGCACAGCTCCGTTTTGCCGACGCCCGTCGGCCCGAGGAACAGCATGGCCGCCGCGGGACGCTTCTGCTCGGCAAGGCCGCTGCGCCCGCGCCGCACGGCCTCTGCCGCGGCATGGACGGCTGCCTCCTGCCCGATGACGCGGGCGGAGAGCGTCTGCTCCAGCGTGCGCAGGCGCTGCCGCTCCGTCCGGGAGATCGTCCCGACGGGAATGCCCGTGCGGCTCGAAACGGCTGCGGCGATGTCCTGCACGGAGACCGTCCGGCCGGGCTGGCCGCGCCGCCGCAGACGGTCGCGCAGGGCGGCAGCCCGCTCATATTTTCCGGCGCGCACGGCGGCCTGCAGGGCCTGCTCCTCCTCCGGTGTGCGGCTGCCGAGCTGGCGCATGCGCGCACAGGCCGCGCCCTCGTCGAGCAGGTCCACGGCCTTGTCGGGCAGAAATTTATCCGTCAGATAGCGGCACGACAGCTCTACGGCGGCGGAAATAACCTCCTGCGGGATGGAAACGTGATGATGGGCCTCCAGACCGGGGCACAGCCCGGCCAGGATCTCGCGCGTCTCCTCCGGCGTCGGCTCGCGCACCTGCACCGCACGGAAGCGCCGCTCCAGCGCGGCGTCCTTTTCGATGCTGCTGCGGTATTCGCGCAGCGTCGTCGCGCCGATAAGCTGCAGCTCACCGCGGCCGAGTGCGGGCTTGAGCAGGTTGGCCGCATCGATGGCGCCCTCCGCCGCACCTGCCCCGACGAGGGTGTGCATCTCGTCGACAAACAGGATGACGTTCTGCACGCGCCGCACCTCGGCCAGAATGTCGCGCACGCGCTCCTCAAATTCGCCGCGGTACTTTGTGCCTGCGATGACGCTGGCCATGTCCAGCGCATAAAGGCGCTTGCCGCGCAGCGGCTCCGGCACGGTCCCGGCGGCGAGATACTGCGCCACGCCCTCCACGATGGCCGTCTTGCCGACGCCCGGCTCGCCGATGAGGGCGGGATTGTTTTTGTGCCGCCGCGAGAGGATCTGCAGGACGGTCTCGATCTCCTGCCTCCGGCCGATGACCGGCTCCTGCTTTCCGGCGCGCTCGAGCATATCCACGCCAAATTGATCCAGCAGTCTTGTGTTCTGCATGCTTCGCTCCTTCCGGGCAAGCTCGCCCTCGCATAGTTGGGTAAAAAGCTGCTGCGGACAGATGCCGCAGTGCTCCAGCAGGCGCACGGCAGAGTAGCCGCTCTCCCGCAGCAGTGCGGTCAGGAGTCGCTCCGGGCCGTTCAGCGCGCGGGAAACGGCGCGGCGCGCGGCCTGCGTCAGCCCCTGCGGCAGAACATCCGACGGTGCTCCGCGCCCGTGCAGGCGGAGGACGGCAGCAGCGATCTCCGGCCCGGTCAGACCGGCCCAGTGCAGCAGCCGCCCGTCGGCCCCCTGGGGCTGCATGGCGAGTGCCAGCAGCAGGTGCTCCGTGCCGACGCAGGCGTGCCCCAGCCGTGCAGCCAGTGCCCACGCCAGCCGGAGCGCGGCGGAAAGCTCCGGTGGCAGGTCCCGTTTTGCCAAATCGCTCCCTCCCCTCAACATTGGGATTCTAGCCCGCCTGTGCCCGGTTCAAACCCGTCGAAAAAAGTTTGCCTTTCCGAATTTCCCCATTGCATTTTCCCAAAAACATGATAAAATGGGGATACTACTTGTAATAGGAGGAGATACCCATGGCATACAAGATCACCGACAGCTGCCTGAAGTGCGGAACCTGCGCTGGCGAGTGCCCGATGAATGCGATCTCTGAGGGTGAGGACCAGTACGTCATCGATGCCGATACCTGCGTTGGCTGCGGCACCTGTGCAGATGCTTGCCCCGTTCAGGCTATTGTCGAGGAGTAAGAAGATCCTACACGATTACATCCGGCATACGGCGGAGCCCTTCCGCCGTATGCTCCACGGAAGCTCGTGCGGAACTGCGTAACGTTATTTACGGAACCGGCCTGTGCAGTCTTGCGCAGACCGGTTTTTAATTAGTAATTAGTAATTCGTAATTCGTGATGGGGGGGGCGACCATGGAACACGATCTGTGGAACGGGCTGCGGCTCCGCATCCCGGAGGGCGAGGTGCCGCTCGGCGCGGACTCTCTGCTGCTTGCGGACTTCCTGACGCTGCCGCCGCGGGCGCGTGTGGCCGATCTCGGCGCGGGCTGCGGCACGCTCGGTGTGCTTCTCTGCGCGCGCGATCCGTCCTGCACGGTCGCGGGCATCGAGCTGCGGCCGGAGGCCTGCCGCGCTGCGCAGGAGAATATCCGCATCAATGGGCTGGAGGAGCGGCTGACCGTTCTGGAGGGCGATGTGCGGCATATCCGCGCGCTCCTTCCGGCGGGGGATTTTTCCTGCGTGATCGCCAATCCGCCCTATTTTCCCGTGGGCAGCGGCAAGGCTGGCCGGAACAGCGCCGTGGCCCGCACGGAGCAGTGCCTGACGCTGGCGGAGCTGTGTGCGGCTGCCGCGTGGCTGCTGCCGCCCGGCGGGCGGTTTGCGCTGGTGCACCGGGCGGAGCGCCTGTGCGACCTGCTGTGCGCCCTGCGCGCGGCCGGGCTGGAGCCGAAGCGGGTGCAGCCGGTGCGGCACAATGCCGAAAGCCCCGTCAGTCTGCTGCTGCTCGAGGCAAGGCGGGGCGGGCGGCCCGGCCTGACGCTGCTGCCGGAGCTGCTGGAATATGAGACGGACGGAACGGAGCGCGAAGCCCTGCGCGCCGCCCGTCATGCGAAAGGAGACTGCCCATGAGCGCGATGCTCTATCTTGTGCCGACGCCGATCGGCAATCTGTCCGATATCTCCGAGCGCTGCCGCGAGGTGCTTGCGCAGGCGGATTTTATCGCGGCCGAGGACACGCGGGTGACGCTGCGGCTGCTGAACCATCTGGAGCTAAAAAAGCCGCTCGTCAGCTATTATGAGCACAACAAGGCGGCAAGCGGCCCGCGCATCGTCGAGCGCATTCTGGCGGGCGAGACGTGCGCGCTCGTGTCGGACGCCGGATCCCCGGCCATCTCCGACCCCGGCGAGGATCTGGTCCGCCTGTGCGCGGAGGCGGGCGTGACGGTCAGCGCCATCCCCGGCCCCTGCGCCGCCATCACGGCGCTGAGCATGTCCGGCCTGCCGACGGGGCGCTTCACGTTTGAGGGCTTCCTGTCCACGACGAAGAAGAACCGCGCCCAGCACCTGGATTCCCTGCGCGCAGAGCAGCGCACGATGATCTTCTACGAGGCCCCGCACAAGCTGTGCGCGACGCTGCGCGATCTGGCGGCGGCCTTCGGCGGGGAACGGCGTATTTCCCTGTGCCGCGAGCTCACAAAGCTGCATGAGGAGGTCCTGCGCCTGACGCTCGACGGCGCCGTCGCTTATTATGAGACCCAGCCGCCGCGCGGCGAGTATGTTCTGATCGTTGAGGGCGCGCCAAAGCAGCAGGAGAGCGGCCCCGTTTCGGAGGAGGAGGCACTTATGCGCGTGCAGGCGCTTCTGGCAGAGGGCCTGAGCCGCAAGGATGCCGTCCGGCAGGTCGCTGCGGAGACGGGCCTTGCCAAAAATCAGCTGTATGACGCCGCCCTGCGCGCGCAGCATACGGAAACGGAGTGAAAACACCATGTCTGTAGAGAAAGTAAAGGCCTATTTTGCCGGGTTCGGTATGGAGGACCGCGTGCTGGAGTTCCCGGTCTCCAGCGCAACGGTGGCGGAGGCCGCCGCGGCCCTGCATTGCGAGCCCTGCCATATTGCCAAGACGCTGGCGTTTCTGGTCTGCGAGACGCCGATGGTGATCGTCATGGCCGGAGACGCGCGCATCGACAATGCAAAGTATAAGGCTCGGTTTGCCAAGAAGGCGAAAATGCCGACGCCGGACGAGGTGCTGACGCTCATCGGCCACCCGGTCGGCGGCGTGTGCCCGTTTGCCGTGCCGGAGAACGTGAACGTCTATCTCGACGTCTCCCTGCGGCGGTTCGAGACGGTCTATCCCGCCTGCGGCAGCCCGAACAGCGCCATCGCCCTGACGCTGCCGGAGCTGGAGCAGTATTCCGGCTTCTCGGCGTGGGTGGATGTCTGCCGCGGCTGGGACGAGCGGGCGGAGGCATAACGGAAAACTTTTGGTTCTATAATAAATGCTTTTTTCGGCGGCGCGCAGCTTGTCAAAAAAGTCCCTTTGGACTTTTTCGCCAAGCTGCCTTCAGAATTGCAAAATAGAATTTTGCAATATTATTTTGAAATTCTGCCGCTGCGGCGGGTTATGGAACGCGAAAGGACACCCTGACGGTTTCCTTTCACACTTTTCTTCCCTCCGAAACTTTCGGCTGAGTATGTTCTTGACAGCCTGTTCGGCGGCGCGCAGCTCTGCACGCCGCCGTTTTCCTGCCGAAACGGCCTTGTTAAAATCGTGCAGGATGCCATATGAAAGTCGCTTAACGAATTCGTCAATTTGACGGGCGAGAAAATGAAAACTACAGAATCAAAACTTTTTCAAAAAAATATCAAGAAATTATTGACAAAATCAGGAAGGAGTGGTACTATTACGCCGACCAAAAAATTAGAAAGCTGGGAAATGAAAAATGGAATTCGTAGGAAAGATCCTTGTGCTGCTTGCACTGGCAGGCATTGCTGCCATTGAGGTTTATCATAAAGAGGAAAACACGGGTCTCATGAACCTGATCCTCGTGCTCATCGCCGCCGTCGTCGGCTGGCTGCTGCCGAAGAACGACCACGTTCTGTCCATGATCGCTGCTGTCGCTTCCTTCGCTGCCCTGTATCTCTCCGCTCATGCCGCCGGCCGTGCCGTGCGCCGTCATGACGAAGAGGAGGAGCGTCTCGCCCTTGTCCGCGCCCGCGCTTGAGCAGAAGCACCCCCTGAAAACCGAAAATCCTGCAGAGCCGATTTGGCTCTGCAGGATTTTTTTGCGTGTGCACCGAAAGCCGCGGGGGCTTTTCCGCCAGACTGTTTAGTTAGCCAGCGTGGCAGCGAGGACGGCCTTGATGGTGTGCATGCGGTTCTCGGCCTCGTCGAAGACGATGGAGCGCGGGCCCTCGAAGACCTCGTCCGTCACCTCCAGCGCCTCAAGATGGAACTGCTCGCCGATCTGGCGGCCGATGCCGGTGTTGAGGTCGTGGAACGCGGGCAGGCAGTGCATGAACACGGCCTTTTCTCCGGCGGCGTCCATGAGCTTCTGATTGACCTGATAGGGGAGCATCTTCTCCAGACGCTCGGCCCAGGCTTCCATCGGCTCGCCCATGGAGACCCAGACGTCGGTGTAGAGCACGTCCGCACCGGCGACGGCTTTTGCCGGGTCCGTCTCAAAGGCCAGCGTTGCGCCGGTCTCGGCGGCAATGGCCTCGCAGCGGGCGATGAGCGCGGGATCGGGGAAGTAGCCCTCCGGGCCGCTGGCCACGAAGTGCATGCCGAGCTTGGCACAGCCGATCATCAGGGAGTTTGCCATGTTGTAGCGGCAGTCGCCGAGGAACACGAGCTTGCGGCCCTTCAGGCTGCCGAAGTGCTCGCGGATCGTCAGCATATCCGCCAGGATCTGCGTGGGGTGGAATTCGTTCGTCAGGCCGTTCCAGACGGGGACGCCGGCGTATTTTGCCAGCTCTTCCACGATGCTCTGGCCGAAGCCGCGGTATTCGATGCCGTCATACAGGCGGCCGAGCACGCGGGCCGTGTCGGCAATGGATTCCTTTTTGCCGATCTGGGAGCCGGTCGGGTCGAGATAAGTAACGTGCATGCCGAGGTCGTGCGCGGCCACCTCAAAGGAGCAGCGCGTGCGGGTCGAGGTCTTCTCAAAGATCAGCGCGATGTTCTTCCCGCGGAGCGTGTCGTGCGGGACGCCGGCCTTCTTTTTGGCCTTCAGGGCGGCGGCGAGGTCGAGCAGACCGGTGATCTCGTCGGGGGTGAAGTCCAGCAGGGTCAGAAAGCTTTTACCGTTTAGATTCATGGGGTACCTCCTTATTCAGCCGCGCAGTGCACCAGTGCCTGGGCGGCAGTTTTCAACAGCTCCATGGGGATATTCAGCGCGGGCAGAAGACGGATCTTCTGCTTGGCGGTCGTGACGAGCACGCCTTCGCGCAGTGCGCGCTCCGCAAATTCGCGGGCGGGGATATCGATCTCCAGACCGAGCATCAGGCCCATACCGGTGACGCTGCGGATGCCGGGCGCGGCCTGCAGCGTGCGGCGGAGATAGTCCGAGCGCTCGCGCACGCCTTCGAGCAGCCTGTCGTCGATGCGGCTGAGGATGTTCACTGCGCCTGCGCAGCAGACGGGGTTGCCGCCGAACGTCGTGCCGTGGTCGCCGGGGTGGAAGACGTCTGCCACGCGCTCGCCGAACATGGTCACGCCGAGGGGCAGACCGCCGCCGATGCCCTTTGCCGTGGAGACGACGTCGGGCTGCAGACCGTAGTTCATATAGCCGTAGAGGCTGCCGCTGCGGCCGTTGCCGAGCTGGACCTCGTCTGCCATGAGCAGCAGGTCATGCTTGCGGCAGACCTCCTGCAGGCAGGAGGCGAATTCCTGCCCGATGGGGCGCACGCCGCCCTCGCCCTGCACGGCCTCAAAGAGGATCGCGGCGCAGGGGTGCTCTGCGGCAAGGCGCTCGAGGGCTTCGCATTCGCCGGGCTGCGCGTAGAGGAAGCCGCCGGGCAGCGGCTGATAGTCGCGGTGGAACACATCCTGCCCCGTCGCGGCCAGCGTGCCGAGCGTGCGGCCGTGGAAGCTGCCGCGCAGGGTGATGATGCTGCAGTATTCCGGGCCCTTGTGTTCGGCGGCCCATTTGCGGGCGGCCTTGATGGCGCATTCGTTGGATTCCGCGCCGGAGTTCGAGAAAAAGACCCGCTTCAGGCCGGTTCGCTCGCAGAGCATCTGTGCGAGCTTCGCGGCCGGTTCGGAGTAGTAGAGATTGGAGACATGCTGGAAGCGGCCGAGCTGCGCCGTAACGGCATCGCGCCATTCGTCGTCGTCCATGCCGAAGATATTCACGCCGATGCCGCTGCCGAGGTCGATGTACTCCCGCCCGTCCGCGCCGCGGAGGAGCGAGCCCTTGCCGCCGACGATCTCCAGCGGAAAACGGTTATAGGTGTGGGCAAGATATTGCTGATCGAGTGTTTGCGTAAGCATAATTAGCCTCCCGTCGGACCGCTCGGGTCCGTCCTGCGTCTATTATACAGCCTTGTATGCATATTGGTCAACCCCCGCATGGGAAAAAGTCCCTTTGGGCTTTTTCCCATGCGGGGGCAAAATTGCAAAACGAATTTTGTGGCACCGTTTTGCAATTTTGGCCGCCGGGCAGGTGAGAAAGTTCTCGGCATACGGCGCGTCTAGCTGCGCGATGTGCTGCAGCTGCAGCAGTAGGACCTCGCAGCGGCTGCGCAGCTCCGCTGCGTCGCCCACGGCGGAATAGGCCTGCAGCTCCGCAAAGCCCTGCTCAATGCCGTCGAGCTCGTCGTGGCTCAGCACGGCGCAGAGAAAGCGGCGATGGCGCTGCCAGTGCTGCCGGGCCTGTGTGCCGGCCTCCACGGCCTGTGCCGTCTCGTCCCGGTCCAGCGCCTCGAGGGCCTGCTCGAGTGCGGCGGCGGCGTCCCGTGTGCTGCGCTGCGTGAGCATGCCGCACAGAAGCGACAGCGCCAGCAGCGCGGCCAGAATACCGCAGCCAAGCCAGCACAGCTTCATGCCAGGTCCTCCTTCCGCACAAGATAGACCGTCCCCGCGGCATCGACCGTCAGCAGGAGCACCTGCTCCGCTGTGAGGCTCCGCCGCTTCAGCTCTGCCTCAAGCCAGCCGCCGTCCCGCCCTGCCAGATGCAGATTTTCCGCCAGAATGCGCCCGGCAGATATGATCGTGACGGGCAGCTCCGTCTCCCGCACGCGGATGCCCGCGTCGCGCGCCGAAGCGGGCTGCTCTTTGGCATACAGCAGGGTCGAGAGCTGGCCATTCGTCTCCAGAATGGCGAATTTCACGGTGCTGAGGTCGAAAATGCCCTTCTCCCGCAGGTGCATGGTCAGCTCGTCGAGGTTCACGCGTGTGCGCTGCAGATTCCGTTCGAGAATTTTCCCGTTCTGCATGAGAATGACGGGCTTGCCGCACAGCAGACGGCGCATCCGGATGGACTGCAGCGAAACGGCGGCGAGGATGAGCTCCAGCCCGAGGATGACGAGGATCGGCACGAGGCCGGACAGCAGGGGAATGGCGCTGTCCTGCATGGGGATGGCTGCCAAATTGGCCAGCAGCATGGTCACAACGAATTCCGCAGGCTCCATCTCGCCGATCTGCCGCTTGCCCATCAGGCGGACGGTCACGATGAGCAGCAGATATAGTACGACGGTGCGGAGAAAAGAGATCAGCATGGCTTCACACTCCTGCCGGTAGTATGGAGAGCAGAATGCAATTTATGCAGGAAAATTCCGCCGCTCCTGCATGCGAAAAAGTTTATATTGAAAAATCCACTGGAGAAATTGATAAAATTCATGGGAAAATGTCCAAATCTTGACTGCAAATAACTGCTGCGTTTGGGCACGCCTCTGAAATCGTGCCCGCCGCTGCAAAAACACTTGCAATTCCGGCCGGATTTCGTTACACTGAGACGGTAATTTGTGAGCGGCTACAGGCTGCGGCAAGAATCAGACAGGGAGGAATTCCAATGAAGGTATCCGAATATTTTGGGGAAAATGTATTCAGCAGAGCCGTCATGCAGGAGCGTCTGCCGAAGAAGGTCTATGCGGAGGTCATGAGCGTGGTCGAGCACGGCGGTCAGATCTCCATGGCCTCGGCGGATGTCGTGGCCAAGGCCATGATGGAATGGGCCATTGAGAAGGGCGCCACGCACTACACCCACTGGTTCCAGCCGCTCACGGGCGTCACGGCGGAGAAGCACGATTCGTTTCTCTCCGCGCCGGACGAGAACGGCAAGGAGATCCTGAACCTGACGGGCAAGCAGCTCATCATGGGCGAGCCGGATGCGTCCTCCTTCCCCTCCGGCGGTCTGCGCTCCACACATTATGCCCGCGGCTATACGGCCTGGGACATGACGTCCCCGGCCTTCGTGAAGGAAATGGCCTGCGGTACGATCCTGTGCATCCCGACGGTCTTTGTGGCCTATTCCGGCGAGGCGCTCGATAACAAGACCCCGCTGCTGCGCTCCATGCAGGCGCTGAGCCAGCAGGCCGTGCGCATCCTGCACCTGTTCGGCAACACGCAGGCCGAGCGCGTCATTCCGTCCGTCGGCGCGGAGCAGGAGTACTTTATTGTAGACCGTGAAAAGTATCTCAAGCGCCGCGACCTCATCTATACCGGCCGCACCCTGTTCGGCGCGCCCGCGCCCAAGGGGCAGGAGCTGGACGATCAGTATTTCGGCGTCATCCGGGAGCGCGTCGGCGCGTTCATGAAGGATCTGAACAAGGAGCTCTGGAAGATGGGCATCACTGCGACGACTCAGCACAACGAGGTCGCCCCGGCCCAGCACGAGTGCGCGCCGATCTATTGCACCTGCAACGTCGCCGTCGACCAGAACCAGCTCATGATGGAGACGATGAAGCGCGTTGCCACGCAGCACGGTCTTGTGTGCCTGCTGCACGAGAAGCCCTTCGCCGGTGTCAACGGCTCCGGCAAGCATAACAACTGGTCCATCACGAGCGACCTCGGCGAGAACCTGCTCGACCCCGGCAAGACGCCGAACGACAATCTGCAGTTCCTGCTGGTGCTCTCGTGCATCATCAAGGCCGTCGACCGCCATGCGGACCTCCTGCGCATGTCCACAGCCTGCGTCGGCAATGACCATCGCCTCGGCGCGAACGAGGCGCCTCCCGCCATTGTCTCCATCTTCCTCGGCAATCAGCTCGAGGATGTTGTGGAGCAGATCGTGAAGAACGGCACGGCCGCGGGCTGCATCGCGGGCGGCCAGCTCGATACCGGCGTTTCGACGCTGCCCGTCCTCAATAAGGATGCCACGGACCGCAACCGTACCTCGCCGTTTGCCTTTACCGGCAACAAGTTTGAATTCCGCATGGTCGGCTCGTCCGACTGCATCGCCACGGCGAACACCGTGCTCAATACCATCGTCGCCGAGGCCTTCTGCGAGGCGGCAGACGAGCTGGAGGGCAGCACGGACTTTACGGCGGACGCCAACCGCGTCATCGCCGAGAACCTGCGCAAGCACAGCCGCGTCATCTTCAACGGCAACGGCTACAGCGCCGAGTGGATCGCCGAGGCAGCGCGCCGCGGCCTGCCGAATCTGCCGAGCATGGTCTCCTCCGTGCCCAGCCTGACGACGGACAAGGCCGTGCAGCTGTTTGGCAAGTTCGGCGTGTTCACCCGCGCGGAGCTGGAGTCCCGCAGTGAGATCATGTATGAGACCTACACGAAGGTCATCTCCATCGAGGCGCGCACCATGCTGCACATGGCGGGCAAGCACTATATCCCCGCCGTCGTCCGCAACTGCACGCGGCTGGCCGACTCCGTCTGCAAGGTCCACACGGCCTGCCCGGCCGCGCCGACCGGCGTGCAGGAGACGCTGCTGTGCCAGACGAGCGAGCTGCTGACGAAGGCCGCCTCCGCCGAGCATCATCTCGAGGGACTGGTCGAGCAGCTCGGCCGCATGGACAATGTGCATGATATGGCGGTGTTCTGCCACGATATGATCATGCCCGCCATGCAGGACCTGCGTGCGCCGATCGACCAGCTGGAACTGATCGTGGACAAGGATATCTGGCCGGTGCCGACCTACGGCGACCTCATGTTCGAGGTGTAATAGTGTAATAGATAGAATAAACAAGTCCTGCACGGCTGCGCCGTGCAGCAGCTTGGCCCAAAAGTTCCTTCGGACTTTTCTGCCAAGCTGCTTCCAGAATTGCAAAATCAAATTTTGCAGCATGATTTTGCAATTCTGCCGCTGCGGCGGGTTATTTGACGCGAAAGGAAACCTTGACGGTTTCCTTTCACACGATCCTTCCCTCCGAAACCTTCGGCTGGACGGAATTCTCGACGGCCTGACAAGAAAAACGTCCTGCACGGCGCAGCCGTGCAGGACGTTTTTGTTATGGTTTTATTATGGAATTCAATTTTCCGCGGCTGCGCCGACGGGAACGCGCATCTGCTCCAGAAAATAGCGCATGATGGCGCGGCGGGTGACGATCCCGATAAAGTCCCCCTTGTCGTCCACGACGGGGACAAAGTTCTGATCCGTTGCCTTTACGAGCAGGTCCTGCATATCCGTGGAGACGGAGACCGGCAGATTGTCGCGCCGGTGGGCGATCTCCATGATGCTGTGCTCCTCCGTATCGCGGAAGTCCATACAGCAGAGCTTCTTCGTTGCCCAGAGCAGGTCGCCCTCGGTCAGCGTGCCGCAATAAGTACCCTCACGGGTCAGGATCGGCAGGGCCGAGTAGCCGGAGTGCTCCATGCGCTCCATGGCCTGCCGGAGCGTGTAGTCGGCATAGAGATAGCAGCAGGTCGCCTTCGGGGTCAGAAAGAACAGCAGATTCAAAAGGCATCTCCTTCTTTGAAACAGTTTTCCGCGCGCAGGCGCACGCGTCTTGACATCCTCATTATATCATATTTACCCGGCGATTTCTGTTAAGAAAACGTGAATGTCGCAAAAACGAAGTAGAAAAACAGGACAATATTTTGTGCAGAATCACAAGGAACGCGGCATAGACTGGCAGGGGAGGGGATGAAATGAAACGACATTGGCTCCTGACGGCGCTCGGCGCGATCCTGGCGGGCGCGGGGCTGCATTTCCTGTGGCAGGCGCTGCCGAATCCGCTGTTCGCCCTCATTTCACCGGTGAACGAGAGCGTCTGGGAGCACCTGAAGCTGCTGTACTGGCCCATGCTTGCCGCGGCGCTCGTGCTGGCGCGCGGGCCGCGGCGCATTGCCGTCTGGGCAGGCTTTTTCCCGGCCATCGTGCTGCAGCCGGTCTTCCTGCTGGCGCTCTATTACGGCCTGCGCGCGCTCGGCGTGCAGGGGCTTGCCGTCGACCTGACGCTGTATGTCCTGACCATGGCGGGCGGCTTCCTGCTTGCCGCGCGGCTCAGCCGCAGCGGGCCTGCGCGCAGGCTGACGGGCGTTTCGCTGCTGGCCGTCATGCTCTATGGCGCGGCGCTCGTCCTGTTCACGTTCGCGGCCCCGCCGCTCGGGATCTTTCGGCCCTGAGGGGCGCGCCGAAAAAAAATCGCTTCGGTCGGAAATAGGCCGAAGCGATTTTTGAATGTTTCTGCGCGAAAATGATCGATCAGGCGGCCTCGCGCACGACGGCGACGCCCTCGACGAGGTTCGCCATCACCAGCTCGCCATGGATGGCCATCTGGCGCTCCATCAGGTCGGTCAGGATGACCATATCGCCCTGGCACTCGATCTTCATGACGTTCTTCATGGCGACGGTCTCGGGCGTGACGGTGTTTTTGTAGACTGTGGACAGGCACATATGCGGTTCCTCCTTTATTTCAGAGAAGCGAGCACGGCGGACAGGCGCAGATTGCCCTTTTCAAACTCGGAAACGGCGGCAAGCACCTGCTCACCGGCCTCGCGGTTGCCAAGCTCCGTGAGCTTCCGGCCAAGCTGCGCCAGCTCGTTGGCATGGGCGGCGTTGTGGTTGACCATATACTGCAGCAGGGCAACGGTCTCCTGCATAGGGTCACAGGAGCCGCAGGCGGCACAGTCGTGCGGGTCACAGCCCTCGTGGCTGTGGGAATGGCCGTGCTCGTGCGGATGCGTATGCTCGCCATCCTCGTGATGGAAACGGAAGATCTCGTTCATGGTGGATCGCTCCTTTTATAATGATTGATCTTATTATACCGCGTATGGGCGGCGTTGTCAAATGGGGTTCAGGCGGGAAGCTCGGGAAGATCGCCGGTGAAGGTCAGCTCGGCCGGGCCGGTGAGATCGATGTCTTCGCCGTCCAGATCGACGCTGAGCAGGCCGCCGTCCGTCTGCACCTGCGTCCCGCCGCCGCTGACAAGGCCGAGCCGGGCCAGCGCCGCGACGGTTGCGCCCGTTCCGGTGCCGCAGGCGAGCGTGAAGTCCTCGACGCCGCGTTCGAACGTCAGCAGGCGGACCCGGTTTTCCCCGGTCACGGCACAGAGGTTGACGTTGGCCCCGCGCGGGAAGGCGGGGCTGCTGCGCAGGCGCGCGGCCAGCTCACGCAGCTCGGCGCGCGGACGGTCCAGCTCCGTCAGCACAACGGCGTGCGGGATGCCAGGCTCGCCCAGCTCCAGATAGGCGCAGCGCACGCCCTCCGCCTCAACGTGCAGGCGAACGACGCTCGGGCGGTTCAGGCGGATGCGGTAGCGGTCGGCCGTGATGCGCCTGCCCGTGACAAGCCCGGCGGGCGTTTCGATGCGCTGCACCGGCCCGGCTGCAAGGCCGCGGTCGTGGCAGTGGCGGCAGAGGCAGCGCGCGCCGTTGCCGCACATCTCGGCAGTCGACCCGTCGCGGTTATAAAAGCGCATGCGGCAGTCGCCGCCCTGCGCGGGCGGCTCGAGCACCATCAGCCCGTCCGCGCCGACGGAAAAATGTTCCCGGCACAGCGCCGCGGCCAGTGCGGCATAGCGCTCCGGCGCGATGGAGCCGTCGAAGTTCTCGAGGATCACAAAGTCGTTTCCGGCGCCGCAATATTTCCAGAAGTGCATGAGACCGCCTCCCTCAATCGGAATTTCAATGAAATTCTTGCGTTTTCGCAAAAGCTATGATATACTGCAAAGCAGAAAAATGCAAGAGCTTTTTCCGGAAGTTTCATGACTGTACTGTGCCGCGTACGGAGCGGCTGGAGAACGTCACGCTTGCCTGCGCCGTGCGGCGGGGCTGTGTGCGGCAGGCGCCGGAGCAGCAGCTGCTGCAGGCCGCCCTGCCTTCTTTTTTTGAACGCCGGATGCGGAAGGAGAGCGATTTCATGTTGTGGAGAGAGGACAGACCGATGCGCATCGCACTGCTGGGCTGCGGTACGGTGGGCGGCGGCGTTTATGAATTCGTGCAGGAGCGCACGGATATGGAGATCGCCTATGTGCTCAGCCGCAGGCCCCGCCCGGAGCTGAACTGCCCGGTCACGTCAGACTTCAGCCGGATCGTCTCGGATCCGACGGTGGATACCGCCATCGAGGTCATGGGTGGCCGTCAGCCTGCCTATGAATATATGTGCGCCGCGCTGCGTGCGGGCAAGAACGTCGTCACGGCGAACAAGCAGCTCATGTCGGAGCGTTATGGTGAGCTGGTGCAGCTTGCCAGGGAGAATCATGTCGCGCTGCGCTGCTCCGCGGCCGTCGGCGGCGGCATCCGCTGGCTGACGAATCTGGAGAGCACGCTCGATATGGAACCGGTGCTCCGTGTCAGCGGGATCATGAACGGAACGACGAATTACATTCTGGACACCATGACGACGTCCGGCCTGAAATTTGAAGATGCCCTGCGTCAGGCGCAGGCTCTCGGCTACGCCGAGGTCGACCCAACGGAGGACCTGAACGGCGCGGATGCGCGGCGCAAGCTTGTCATCTCCACGAACGTCGCTTTTGGCTGCGTCGTGCAGGAGCCGGAGGTCACAACGTTCGGCATCGCGGGCATCCGTGCCTGCGATATCGGCGCGGCGCGGAAGATGCACCGCGTCGTCAAGCTGATGGCAAGCGCCCGCCTGCTGGACAGCGGTGATGTGGCCTGCTATCTCGAGCCTGCGATGATGCCGCAGGGCATGCACGAGGCTGCCGTCCCGGAGAATTTCAACCTGATCTCCATCACGGGCATGCACATCGGCAAGCAGAGCTTCTATGGGCAGGGCGCGGGGCGCTTCCCAACGGCCTACAACGTCATGCAGGACTGCCTCGATATCCGCAACGGCCTGACGCGCTTCTACACGGACAAGCTCCGCCCGGCGCGCGTGGACAACAGCAGCATCATGCGGCCGTATTATGTCCGCGTCAACGGCATGGACCGCTGGCTGCAAACGCGTATTGACAAAATGCTCGACTGCGGTATAATAACAACGCCCGTGGCGGTCTCGGAGATCCACGCCTGGGCCAGAGAGAGAAAACTGACGGAAACCGGCGGCTTCCTGGCGTCGCTCCGTTAAGGATGGGGGAAAGCCATGCTGAAGGTTGCAAAATTCGGCGGGTCGTCCATGGCGGACGCCGGTCAGTATCAAAAGATCCGGGATATCATCCGGTCTGATCCCTCGCGGCGCGTGGTGGTCGTTTCGGCGGCGGGCAAGCGCAGCGCGGGGGACAATAAGATCACCGATCTGCTGTATCTGTGCTATGCGCACCTGCAGTACGGTGTGTCGTGCGACGGCATTTATCAGATGATCCGCGAGCGCTACGGCGACATCCACCGCGAGCTTGGCCTGCGGGTCGATCTCGAGGGCGTGCTCGACCGCCTGCGCAGTCAAATGGAGCAGGGTATTTCCCGCGATGAGCTCGTCTCGCGCGGCGAGTACCTTTCCGCGCTGCTTATGGCCGATTACCTCGGCTTTACGTTCGTGGACGCCGCGCAGTGGCTGTTCTTCCACTATGACGGCACCATTGATCAGGAGAAATCCTATGCCGCGCTGCGCGCGCTAGCCAGGGACAAGTGCGTCGTCATTCCGGGCTTCTATGGCCTGATGCCGGACGGCAAGCTCCGCACGCTCACGCGCGGCGGCTCGGATATCACGGGCGCGCTGGCCGCGGCGGCGCTGGATGCGGATGTCTACGAAAACTGGACGGATGTCTCCGGCATTCTGATGGCCGATCCCCGCATCGTCGATCATCCGCGCTCCATCGAGCGCGCGACCTACAGCGAACTGCGCCAGCTTTCCTACAGCGGCGCACAGGTGCTGCATGAAATGACGATCTTCCCGGTGCGCGAGAAGAATATCCCGCTCAACATCCGCAATACGAACGAGCCGGACCATCCCGGCACGCTCATCACGGAGAGCTTTGTCGAGGCCCCGAACCCGGAGCGCTTTGTGACCGGCATTGCGGGAAAGTGCGATTTTTCCATCGTCACCGTGTCGAAAAAGGGCCTTTCCGGCGCCGTGGGCACGCTGCGCGCCATTCTGGAGGTCTTTGAGAACAACAGCATTCCCGTGGCGCACACCCCGAGCGGCATCGACTGCATTTCGCTTGCCATGCCGACGGAGGCGCTCACGCCGAACCAGTACAGCCTGCTCGACGAGCTGCGCAGCGAGATCCGCCCGGACAGCATCCAGATCAACGATCACATTGCCGTCATCGCCGTCGTCGGCCGCAAGATGGCCTTCCGCGTCGGCACGTCCGGCAAGATCTTCGCCGCGCTCGGCAAGGCCGGCATCAACATCCGCATGATCTCGCAGGGACCGGACGAGCAGGCCATCATTCTGGGTGTCGATAACAAGGACTATGCGGATGCGATCCGCGTACTATATAATGCGTTTGTCAAATAAGCGCCTGGGGGGTTATTACCATGAAATTGTATAAAGTCGGTATTCTCGGCGCGACCGGTGCGGTCGGCCGCGAAATGATGAAGATCCTTGCGGAGCGTCAGTTCCCGATCTCGGAGCTGCGCCTGTTTGCCAGCAGCCGCAGCGCGGGCAAGGTCGTGGAGTGGAACGGCCGCCCCGTCATGATCCAGGAGCCGTCGGAGGAGAACTTCCGCGGCCTCGATATCGTGCTCGGTGCTGCCGAGAGCGATATTGCCCGTCTCTACGCGCCGGAGGTCGTGCGCGCGGGCGCGGTGTTTGTGGACAACTCGTCCGCCTACCGCATGGACGATGATGTGCCGCTTGTCATCCCGGAGGTCAATCCCGAGGATGTGAAGCTGCACCACGGCATCATCGCCAGCGCGAACTGCTCGACGATCATCACGGTCACGGCAGTGAATGCGCTCAACGCCATCAGTCCGATCCGCTCCATGGTCGCCTCGACGTATCAGGCTGTTTCCGGCGCAGGCGCGGGCGGCCCCGTGGAGCTGGCCGAGGAGGTCGAGGCGCTGCGCACCGGCAAGCCCGTGCAGCCGAAGGTCTTCTCGCACCAGATCGCCTATAACCTCATCCCGCAGATCGGCGGCGAGCAGTACGAGGGCTATACGAGCGAGGAAATGAAGATGCAGAACGAGGGCCGCAAGATCATGCACCTGCCGGACCTGCGCGTAACGTGTACCTGCGTCCGTGTACCGGTCGTGCGCAGCCACTCCATTTCCGTCACACTGCGCTTTGACAAGCCTGTGTCCGTCCGCGAGGCACGCCATGCCATTGCCGCTGCGCCGGGCTGCCGTCTGGTCGACGACCTCGGCAACCACGAGTATCCCATGCCGCTCGACACGTCCGATCAGGATCTTGTCTATGTCGGCCGCATCCGTCCGGACCTGACTGACGACAACGGCCTGACGCTCTGGTGCTGCGGCGATCAGATCCGCAAGGGCGCTGCGACGAATACCATTCAGGTTGCGGAGCTTCTGATTGAAAAATAAGCGATAATGAGCGAAAATTAGCCCCGGCAGCGCAGCTGCCGGGGCATTTTATAAGTATTTGCCGAGCGTCAGGGCGAGGCGGCCCTTCTTTGTCAGCCCGCCGAGGGCGAGCACGCGCAGCTTGCCGAGCCCGCGCACGGAGACGGTGTCGTTTTCCTGCACGGCGCGGTCGGGCTTCAGGCAGGGCAGGTCGTTGAGATTGACCCGCCCGGCCGCCACGGCGTCGGCCGCGCTGCCGCGGCTCAGATGGAATGCGGCGGAGATCACGCTGTCCAGCCGGGGCGAAGAGACCGTCACGCGCAGCTCCTGCAGGGTCTGCGGCGGGCGCTCCGCCTGCGAGGGGGCGATGCGCGTGAGCGTCAGGTGGGCCCGCCCGGCGGAGGTCAGGTTGTCGAGGAGATACGGTGCAAGCTCCGCCGTGACGAACAGGTCGCATTGACGCGGCTGCAGGCACAGGTCGCCGACGGCCTCGCGGCGGATGCCGCAGCCCATGAGCGCGCCGAGCATGTCGCGGTGTCCGACGGCATTTTCCTCAAAAAATGCGGCGCGCAGGCAGGCGACCGGCCCGTTTTCCCGGTAGTCGTCCTCGTCCTCATATTCAGGCAGCCAATAGGCCACGGCTCGCTCCGCGTCCGGTGTGCCGCCCCAGAAGCGGCACTGCGGCAGGAGCTGCCGCAGCAGGGCCTGCTCCCGCGGCGTCAGGAACACGGTCGCGGCGGGAATGCCGCGCTGCTCCGCCCTTGTCAGCCGTTCACAGGCCTGTGCCAGCAGCAGGCGCTCTCCTTCGTCGTCCGTCAGGGCGGCAATCTGTTTCTTTCGGTCCATTGCTGTTTCCTCCGGGAAGGGAATCGTCTTGACTCCCTTTTATGCTTCACCGCCCGATATGGCGGGAAAAATGCAGAATGATGACGCAAAATCCAATTGTTTGCAATTTTGACAGGCAGAGCATACCACACGGCGCGGAAAAACGCAAGTCCGGCTTTCTGCTCTGCAAAACCGACCTTACCGCAGGCAAGGACTGTCCACAACTCGCGGACAGAAAAGCGTGAAAAACCGGCGCCCCAACGGGACGCCGGTTCTGGCTTGCAGGTAAGATCAGCCGTTCTCGCGCATCTTTGCGAAGCACTCGCTGCAGTAGACCGGACGATCGGTCTTCGGCTCGAAGGGAACACGAGCTTCGCCGCCGCAGTTGGCGCAGACAGCAGTGAAGTACTCTCTCGGGCTGCGGGCAGCATTCTTGCGAGCGTCACGGCAGGCCTTGCAGCGCTGGGGCTCATTCTGGAAGCCTCTCTCCGCGTAGAACTCCTGCTCACCGGCGGTGAACACGAATTCGGCGCCGCATTCCTTGCAAACTAAAGTCTTGTCTTCGTACATGTTGGTAACCTCTCTTGAAAAAAATTGCCCTGACGCTTCGTCCATCAAAATTGCTGGTTTTCCTGATACAGGGTCGGTTGATACGTGCCGCCAAAGCAGGCGGCGCATCCCCGGAAATCTATATCCCGTGGACAGTGCCTATTATAAGCATCTTTCCGCCCTTTGTCAATAGTGGATGAAAAAATATTTTGTTAGAAAAAAACAATTGTGCGATTTCGACGAAAAGCCTCAAAATTTCCGTTCAAAGAGTCAATTGCTCTGCATTGTTATTTTGCAGATGGAGGTGGTCGTAGGCAAGCTGCGTAACACAACGCCCGCGGGGCGTGCGTGTCAGGAAGCCGATCTGCATCAGATAGGGCTCGTAGACGTCCTCCAGCGTGACGGCCTCCTCGCCGATGGTCGCCGCGAGCGTCTCCAGGCCGACGGGGCCGCCGTTATAGTAGCGGATGATGGCCGTGAGCATGCGGCGATCCGTCGCGTCGAGCCCGAGCTTGTCGACCTCAAGCTTGCCGAGCGCGTGGTCGGCCGCCTCGCGGGTGATGACGCCGTCGTAATACAGCTGGGCGAAGTCGCGCACGCGGCGGAGCATGCGGTTGGCGATGCGCGGCGTGCCGCGGCTGCGGGAGGCCAGCTCCATTGCGCCGTCTGCGTCGATGCGTATGCCCATGAGGGCGGCAGAGCGCGTGATGATGCGGCACAGCTCCTCCGGCGTATACAGCTCCAGCCGGAACGACACGCCGAAGCGGTCGCGCAGCGGGGCGGAGAGCTGCCCGGCGCGCGTTGTGGCGCCGATGAGCGTGAAACGCGGCAGATCGAGCCGGATGGAGTTGGCCGATGGCCCCTTGCCGACGATGATGTCGATGGCAAAGTCCTCCATGGCGGGGTAGAGGATCTCCTCCACGGCGGTGTTCAGGCGGTGGATCTCATCAATAAAGAGAATGTCGCCCTCGGAGAGGTTCGTCAGCAGCGCGGCCAGATCGCCCGCCTTTTCGATGGCGGGGCCGGACGTCACGCGGATATGCACGCCCATTTCGTTGGCGATAACGCCGGCGAGCGTCGTCTTGCCGAGGCCGGGAGGACCGTAGAGCAGCACATGGTCGAGCGGCTCGTTGCGGCGGCGTGCGGCCTCAATGTAAACAGACAGGTTTTCCTTGACCTTCTCCTGCCCGTTATATTCCGTCAGGCGCTTCGGCCGCAGCGAGAATTCGGACTCGTCTGCGGGCGTGAAGCTCGTTGTTACGAGCGGGGCCTCGTAGTCCTGTGAAAAATCGATGCTCATGTTCTTACCTCATCACCATGGCGCGCAGGCACTGCCGCACGATCTCTTCCGTCTTCATGCCCTCGGGGTCAAAGCTGCGCAGCGCCGCCGTGATCTCCTGCGGGCGGTAGCCGAGCTCGGCCAGTGCGGCCTGCGCCAGCGCCAGCGCGCTGCCGGAGGCGGCGGGCACATCCCCGGCCGGGAGCGAAATGCCGCCCTCTGCCGGTGCGGCGCCACCGAGCTTGTCCTTCAGCTCCAGCAGGATGCGCTGGGCCAGCTTTTTGCCGACGCCCGGCGCGGCCGTCAGGGCCTTCTCATCCTGCGAGAAGATGGCAAGCGCAAAGCGGTCCGGCGTGGTGGACGACAGAATGGCCAGCGCGGCCTTCGCGCCGACGCCGGTCACGCCGAGCAGCAGCTCAAAATTCCGCAGCTCCTCGCGCGTGCTGAAGCCGTAGATATCGAACGCATCCTCGCGGATGCTGCAGTAGGTATAGAGCCTCGCGCGCTCGCCCACATGCAGGCGCGAGAGCGTATAGGACGACGTCCGGCAGGCGTAGCCGACGCCGCTGCAGTCGATGACGGCCAGATTGCTCTCGAGGAGCGTGACCTCGCCGTTGAAATAATAAAACATTACGGTTTTCCTCCCATGAGCCGTGCCAGCTGCGACGTGGACGAGCGCGCATGGCACAGCGCGATGGCGATGGCGTCGGCCGCATCGTCCGGCCGGGGCATGCGATCCAGCCGGAGCAGGCGGCGCGTCATATCCATGACCTGATGCTTCTCCGCCTTGCCGTAGCCGACGACGGCCTGCTTGACCTGCATGGGCGTGTATTCAAACAGCGGCACGCCTGCCCGCTCGATGGCGAGCAGGATGACGCCGCGCCCGTGCGAAACGCCGATACCGGTCGTGATATTGTGGCCCCAGAACAGCTCCTCCACGGCGACGGCCTCGGGCTTTGTGACCTCCAGCAGCTGCGTCATGTCCTCAAACAGAATGTTCAGCCGCTGCGGGAACGGCAGCCCGACCGGGGTCGTGACCGTGCCGTAGCGCAGCAGGGCATAGGTCCCGCGCTCCGCCCGGATGAGGCCGAAGCCGGTCGTCGCATAGCCGGGATCAACCCCGAGTATAACCAAAGAGCTTCTCCGGCCATTCCGGCACGGCGATATTCAGCAGCCAGCTGGCGATGCCGAGCACGACGATGGCAAACAGCACCCACGCCAGCACGCGCTTCCACTTCGGGCTGGGCACAAATTCGGACTGCGGCGCCTCCGGCGTCTCCTGCACGGCGGGCATGTCCTTCTGATTTTCTTCCATGGATATCACCTCTGGAGTATCATATCATACTTTTCCGAATGGGGCAAGATAAAAACGAAAGTGGGATGCTTCCGGGGAATCCCCACTTGCAATGGGGCGGAAAGAATGATAAAATACTATACTGAATAAGAATCTCATGAATTGGGAGGAACTCCTCTTTTGGAAAAGAAAACGACTGTGATCTCTCCCGAGGCTCTGCAGCGGCAGGAGGGCTTCTGCGGACGGGTGCGCGAATACTGGCAGGCGCAGGGCATCACGCCTGTGGCCTTTGTGGAGACCTACGGCTGCCAGCAGAACGAGGCGGATTCCGAGCAGATCCGCGGCATGCTCGAGCACTGCGGCTACGGCCTGACGGACGGCCCTGAGGGCGCGGACCTCGTCATCTTCAATACCTGCGCCATCCGCGAGCACGCCGAGCAGCGCGTGTTCGGCAACGTCGGCGCGCTCGTGCATACCCGCCGCCGCCACCCGCGCCAGAAGATCTTTCTGTGCGGCTGTATGATGGGCCAGCCCGCCGTGGTCGAGCGCGTGCGCAAGTCCTATCCCTATGTGGACGGCGTGTTCTCCACACACCACCTGTGGGAGCTGCCGCAGCTGCTGCTCGGCGTGCTGACGACAGGCAAGCGCGTGTTCTCCGTGGAGGATTCTGCCGGAGCCATTGCCGAGGGCCTGCCCGTCGTGCGCGAGAATAAGCTCAAGGCGTGGGTTTCCGTCATGTACGGCTGCAACAATTTCTGCTCGTACTGCATCGTGCCCTATGTGCGCGGCCGCGAGCGCTCCCGCCAGCCGGAGGACATCCTGCAGGAGTGCCGCGCGCTGATCGCGCAGGGCTATAAGGAGATCACGCTGCTCGGCCAGAACGTCAATTCCTACGGCAAGGACCTCGGCCTTGGCGTGGATTTCGCCGACCTCATGGCGCAGATCGCGAGCCTGCCGGGCGATTTCCGCCTGCGCTTTATGACGTCCCATCCCAAGGATGCCAGTCATAAGCTGTTTGACACCATCGCGGCCTATCCGAAGATCTGCAAGCAGTTCCATCTGCCGTTCCAGTCCGGAAACGACCGCGTGCTCCACGCCATGAACCGCCGCTATACGAGCGCGCAGTATCTTGAGCTCGTGGATTACGGCCGCAGCCTCATGCCGGAGCTCGTGCTCACGTCCGATGTCATCGTCGGCTTCCCCGGCGAGACGGAGGAGGAATTTGAGGACACGCTGCGCCTGATCGAGCGTGTGCGCTATGACGCGCTGTTTACGTTTATTTTCTCGCCGCGCGGCGGCACGCCCGCGGCTTCCATGCCCGATCCCACGCCGAAGGAGGAGAAAAACCGCCGCTTCGACCGCCTCGTCGCCCTGCAGAACCGCATTTCGGAGGAAAAGCACCGTGCCTATATCGGCCGGACGTTCCGCGTGCTCATCGACGGACGCGACGGCGACCTGCTCACGGCCCGCACGGACGGCGGCCGCCTTGTGCGCCTGTCCGGCGGCGACGGGCTCATCGGCCAGTTCCGCGATGTGCGCATCACGGGCAGCACGACGTGGAGCCTGACGGGCGAGCTCGCCTGACGGCACAGACAGAAGGAGAAGAAGTATGGCTGAACTGACGCCGATGATGCGGCAGTATCTGGAGATCAAGGAACGGCACCCGGACTGCATCCTGTTTTTCCGTCTGGGCGATTTTTATGAAATGTTTGCCGACGATGCCAAGCTTGCTTCCCATGAGCTTGACCTGACGCTCACAACGCGGGACCGCGGCAAGGAGAAGTCCGAGCAGGTCCCCATGTGCGGCGTGCCGTATCACTCGGCAGAGAGCTATATCGCAAGGCTCGTTGCGCGCGGCTACAAGGTCGCCATCTGCGAGCAGATGGAGGACCCTGCGCTGGCCAAGGGCCTTGTCAAGCGGGATATCACCCGCATCGTCACGCCGGGCACGGTCATCGAAAGCTCCATGCTCGACGAGAGCCGCAACAATTATTTTGCCTGCGTCTTCGGCGAGGGCGGCCGCTACGGCCTGAGCTTCTGCGATATTTCGACCGGCGCGTTCTATGCCACGCAGGCCGAGGGCGCAGAGGCCATGGAGCGCGTCATCTCCGAGCTGGGGCGCTTTGCCCCGGCCGAGGTGCTGCGCGGCGGCGACGCGGCCAAAAGCGAGGAGCTGACCCGCACACTGCAGGAGCGGCTGAGCTGCTGCGCCGATCTCGGCGCGGACGAGCTGTTTGCTCCGCAGGAGACGGCGCAGCTCGTGGAAAAGCAGTTCGGCAAGCCGCTCGATGAGCTTGGCCTCACGGAGCGGCCGGAGGTCTGGCGCAGCGCGGGCGCGCTGCTGCGGACGCTCTGCGAGCTGCAGAAAACGGGCCTTTCCCATGTGCGGGAGCTGGAATTCTATGTCAGCGGCCGCTTCATGGAGCTGGACCTCAGTGCCCGGCGCAATCTGGAGCTGACGGAGACCATGCGCGCGGGGGAAAAGCGCGGCAGTCTCCTGTGGGTGCTGGACCATACCAAAACGGCCATGGGCAGCCGCATGCTGCGCAGCTGGCTGGAAAAGCCGCTGCTCAGCCCGAAGCGCATCAACGCGCGCCTCGACGCCGTGGAGGAGCTGACGAAAAACAGCATCGGCCGCGACGAGCTTGTGCACATGCTGCAGGACGTCTCGGACTATGAGCGCGTGACGGCCCGCATCGTCACAGGCGCGGCGAACTGCCGCGACCTGGTCTCGCTCGGAAACGGCTGCGAGCCGCTGCCGGAGCTACGCGCCGCCATCGGCGGGCTGCATGCCTCGCTGTTCGGCGTGCTGCTGGACGAATTGGACGATCTTTCCGACCTGCGGGACGAAATTCGGAACGCCATTGTGGACGAGCCCCCGTTTTCCGTGCGCGAGGGCGGCATGATCCGCGACGGCTACAGCGAAGAACTGGACCAGCTGCGTGACATCGTCTCGGGCGGCAAGGGAACGCTGGCCCGCATCGAAGCCGAGGAGCGCGAGAAGACCGGCATCAAGACCCTGCGCGTCGGCTACAACCGCGTGTTCGGCTATTATATCGAAGTCTCAAAGGGCCAGACGGCCCAGGTCCCGGAGACCTACATCCGCAAGCAGACGCTCACAACGGGCGAACGCTATATCACCCCGGAGCTCAAGGAGCTCGAGCGCACGATCCTGACGGCAAAGGACCGCATCACGGCGCTGGAATACGAGCTGTTCTCACAGGTGCGCCAGCATCTGGCCGACCAGTCCGCCCGCATCCAGCGCACGGCGCGCGCCGTGGCCGCGCTGGACGTGCTGACGAATTTTGCGGCGCTGGCCGCCCGGCAGAATTACTGCCGCCCGGAGATCGACCTCTCCGGCGAGCTGCATATCACAGACGGCCGCCATCCCGTCGTGGAGCAGGTGCTCAAGGATGCGCTGTTCGTCCCGAACGACACGGCGCTCGACTGCGGCGCGAACCGCGTTGCCATTCTGACCGGCCCGAATATGGCCGGTAAATCCACCTATATGCGGCAGGTCGCCCTCATTGTGCTGATGGCGCAGATGGGCTGCTTCGTCCCGGCGCGCACGGCGCGCATCGGCGTGGTGGATCGCATCTTCACACGCATCGGGGCTTCGGACGATCTGGCCTCCGGCCAGTCCACGTTCATGGTGGAGATGACGGAGGTCGCGGAGATCCTGAAGCACGCGACGTCGCACAGCCTGCTCATCCTCGATGAGATCGGCCGCGGCACGTCGACATTCGACGGCATGGCCATTGCCCGCGCCGTTCTCGAATATGCCGCCGACAAAAAGCGCATCGGCGCAAAGACGCTCTTTGCCACACACTATCACGAGCTGACGGACATCGAGCAGGAGATCGAGGGCGTGCGGAACTACAACATTGCCGTGCGCAAGCGCGGCGCGGACATCGTGTTCCTGCGCAAGATCGTCCCCGGCGCTGCCGACGATTCCTACGGCGTCGAGGTCGCGCGGCTGGCCGGTCTGCCGGATAAAGTCGTCTCCCGCGCGCGGGAGCTGCTGCGGGCGCTCGAGAGCGGCGCACCCGTGCGCACGGTGCGCGTGGCGGCGGACGACCAGATCTCCATCATGAGTATGGAGAACGACGCCCTGCGGCGGAAGCTCGAGTCGCTTGCGATCGAGACCATGACGCCGATCGAGGCCATGAACGCCCTGTTCGAGCTGAAGAAAATGCTCTGACGGAAAGGAGAAAATGCCGGATGAGCTGGATGTTTCCCCGCCGCAGCGGGATCCGGGCGCCCGAGCCGCGCGAATGGATCCTCGGCGCACTGTATCTGCCTGTTTTTCTCTTTTTTTTGAATTTTGCGATCCTTGCCTACTTTCCGGCACTCGGCTTTCCGCTGACGGAGCCGCGCAATTACTTTTTCGCGAATCTGCTCTATATGACCGTGAATTTTGCCGTCATGCTCCTGATCTTCCGCCGCACGCTTTGGCAGTCACTTCGGGAATTCGAGGGGAAAATGCTCCTGAGCGTGCTGATCGGCTTTGGCATGTGCTATGGCGCGAACCTTGTGCTGACGACGGCCTATACGGTATTGGATATCATGCCGGAGAACTACAATCAAGAGGCCGTCAACTCCCTGCTCGGCGGTTACCCGCTGGCCATGACGCTCTGCACCGTCGTGCTCGCGCCGCTGGCGGAGGAGTGCCTGTTCCGCGGCGTGCTGTTTGCGCCGCTGGCGCGCAGATGCCTCCCGGCTGCCTATGCGCTGTCCATGTTCCTGTTTGCGGGGATGCATGTGTTCCAATTCCTTGGCTCCATGACTGCGGCCAATACGATCCTGTGCCTGAGCCTCTATCTCCCGGCGAGCTTCTCGCTGTGCTGGGTCTATCAGAAGACGGGCAACATCTGGGCCGGTATTTTCCTGCATATGTTCATCAATTTCCAATCTGTGCTTGCGAGCCTTCTGCGCTCGCTGATGCAAGCGTTCCTGTGAGGTAGTTATGCCAAAGATCCAACAGCTTTCTCCCCATGTCGCCGACCTGATCGCCGCTGGCGAGGTCGTGGAGCGCCCGGCCAGCGCCGCAAAGGAGCTGGTCGAAAACGCCATCGACGCCGGGGCCCGTAAGGTCACGGTCGAGCTGCACGACGGGGGCATGACGTTCCTGCGCGTGACGGACGACGGCTGCGGCATGGCGGCGGAGGACGTGGAGACGGCCTTCCTGCGCCATGCCACGAGCAAGCTCCATGAGGCGGCCGATCTGGAGGCCATCCACACGCTCGGCTTCCGCGGCGAGGCGCTGGCGGCCATTTCCTCCGTCTCGCGCATCGACGTGCTGACGAAGACGGCGGACGCGCCCTTCGGCACGAGTCTGCATCTCGAGGCGGGCGTTGTGACGGAGCGCGGCGAGGCGGGCTGTCCGAACGGCACGACCATGCTCGTGCGTGACCTGTTTTACAATACACCTGCGCGCATGAAGTTCATGAAGCGAGACTCCGTGGAGGCCTCCGCCGTGCTCAGCACGGTGCAGCGCCTTGCGCTGGCTCATCCGGAGGTAGCCGTGCGCGTGCTGCGCGACGGACAGGAGCAGCTCTCCACGCCCGGCGACGGCGAGCTCCTCAGCGCGATCTATGCCGTCATGGGCCGCCAGACCGCGCAGGAGATGACCCCGGTGGACGGGAGCTGGGACAAGCTCTCCGTCACGGGCTTTGTGACCCGCCCGGCCGCGACGCGCGGCACGCGGGGCAGCCAGATCTTTTTTGTCAACGGGCGGCATGTCCGCTCCAAGCTCATGACGGCCGCGCTCGAGCAGGCCTACCGCAATCAGCTCCTGCAGGGTCGTTTCCCGGCCTGCGTGCTGCATCTGCACCTGCCGGAGCATCTTGTGGACGTCAATGTGCACCCCGCGAAGACGGAGGTGCGCTTCCTGCGCGAGCAGGAGGTGTTCGACTGCGTGCATTACGGCGTGCTCGGCGCGCTGGAGCAGGCCTCCGGCCGCGTGCAGATGAAGCTGAAGCCGCAGAACGACGGAAATTCTGCCTTCCGCACCATGTCGGCGGCGGAATACCGCGCCGCAGCGGCCGCCCTGCAGGACGGCCCGCGCCCGGCGGCCTCCCGCACGGTGCTCGAGCAGATCGGCTCGCTGACGGAGCGCCGCGACGGTGCGGCGCTTGCTTCGCCGAAGCCGGTGCAGCCTGTGACCCGTCCTGAACCGCCCTGCCCGGTCCCACAGCCTGCTGCGCCGGTGCAGCAGCGGAAAGCGCCCGTACAGATGCCGCCTCCGCAGTCTAAGCTGCAGACGCCCACGCAGCAGGAAGAGCCGCCGGTGAAGCACGATGAGCCGGTCCCTCCGGAACCAAAACAGGCGGAGGAGACGCAGCAGGAGCTCCCGCTGCCCAAGGTACCGGATTACCGCATCATCGGCGAGGCGCTGAACACCTACATCCTCGTTGAGCAGGCAGGGAGTCTGCTCCTCATCGACAAGCATGCCGCGCACGAGCGCATCCTGTTTGAAAAGCTCCGCGCCGACACGGAACCTGTGATGCCGCAGCTGCTGCTCACGCCCGTGCTGTGCGAGCCGGAGCGCGAGGAGGCGGCCGTGCTGCTGGAAAATGCCGAGCTGCTGGCGCAGTACGGCTATGAGATCTCGGATTACGGCGACGGCGTGCTCGCCATCCGCCAGATCCCCACGGAGATCGCGCCGGACGACGCCGCGCAGAGTCTGACCGCGCTGGCGGCCGAGCTTCTGACCGGGCGGCACGCCGACCCGACGGAGCTGCGCGACCGCCTGCTGCACACCATCGCCTGCAAGGCCGCCATCAAGGGCGGCTGGCACACCGACCCAAAGGAGTGGGAGGCCGTGGTGCACGAGGTGCTGACGCGCAATGACCTGAAATACTGCCCGCACGGCCGTCCCATCTGTCTGGAGCTGACGGCTTCGCAGCTTGAGCGGCAGTTCAAGAGGGCCTGACCATGGAGCAGCGAGACAATATGATCTGCATCGTCGGCCCGACGGCCTCCGGCAAGACGGCCCTGTCCGTCCGACTGGCGCAGGCGCTCGGCGGCGAGATCGTTTCGTTCGACTCCATGCAGGTCTACCGCCGCATGGATATCGGCACGGCAAAGCCCACGCCCGAGGAGCGCTGCGGCGTGCCGCACCACATGCTCGACGTGGCGGACCCGGCGGAGAATTACTCCGTCAGCCGCTATGTGCAGGAGGCGGACGCCTGCGTGCAGGACATCCTGTCGCGCGGGAAGCCCGTCATTCTGGTCGGCGGCACGGGGCTTTATATCGATTCTCTCATCGCGGGGCGGCAGTTTGCGCCGCTGCCGCAGACCGGCAGGCGCGAGGCTCTGGAGCGCCGCGCGGCCGAGGAGGGCGCACAGCCGCTTCTGGACGAGCTGCGCGCCGTGGACCCCGAGCGGGCGGCGCGGCTGTCCGTTTCGGACATAAAGCGCATCGTCCGCGCGCTGGAGATCTGGCAGGAGACCGGCAGGACCATGACGGACTTCGACCGGGAGAGCCGGGCGATCCCGCCGCGCTACCGGCCGCTGTGGCTCGGCCTGCACTTCCCGGAGCGCGCGCAGCTCTATGCCCGCATCGATCTGCGCGTGGAGCTGATGTATGCGCAGGGACTTGCGCAGGAGGTCCGCGCGTTGCTTGACAGCGGCGTGCCGGACCGGGCGACGAGCCTGCAGGCCATCGGCTATAAGCAGGTCGTGCAGGCGCTGGAGGAGGGCCTGCCGCCGGAGGCGGCGCTCGGGACCATCCAGCAGGCCACGCGGCGCTATGCCAAGCGCCAGATGACGTGGTTCCGCGCCAATCCCGCCGTGCAGTGGCTCGATGCCTCTGCGGGCGCAGACGAGATTTTCCGCGCGGCCCTGCAAAAAGCGGCCGATTTCGACAGCGGAATCTGATACAATCGTGGTATTCCAACACCGGCTGAGCCGGAAAACAAAGAAAAGGAGTACCACATATGGCAAACACGGAAAATTTGCAGGATCTGATCTTAAACGAGGTGCGCCGCGAGCACACGGCCGTGACCATGTTCCTCATGAACGGCTTCCAGCTCAAGGGCATCGTGACGGGCTTTGACAACTTCGTCGTTGTGCTCAGCTCGGACGGCAAGCAGCAGATGATCTACAAGCACGCCATCTCCACGCTTGTCCCGGCACAGCCCGTTCGTACCTGAAGACCCTGCTCCCGCGGGCCGCGGGCCGAGTGCCCCGGCCGGACAGGAGTACCCAGATGAAAAAGCAGGGAGACCTTTACCTGAAAATCGTATCCATCGTATTGGCAGGCATCGTGGTGGCCTATCTCGTGCTGTCGGTCCTTTTCGGCAGCGGCGGGAGCAGCTACACCCTCGAGACTGCCGTGCGCTGCGAAGCCGGCGACGGGCAGACCGTTTCCGGCTTTGTAGTGCGTGAGGAGGAGATCATCACGGCCTCACAGCCCGTTGTGGTCTGCGCCCTGACCGAGGGCGAGCGCGTCGGCAGCGGGCAGCGCGTGGCAGACGGCTATCAGACCTCTGCGGCGCGCGAAAAGCGCGACAGGCTCACGGCCCTGCAGGAACAGCTTTCGCAGCTGCGCTATGCGGCCTCCGGCACGGCAGGGGAGGACACGACCCAGACGGACGACGCCATCGAAAAGGCCCTCGGCGAGCTGGCTGCACTGACGGCCCGCCGCGATCTGACGGAGGCCGACGATGTGATGTCCGAGCTGCAGCCGCTCGTGCTGCGCCGCAGCGTGACGGCAGACGACGCCGCGCGCATGGAGGGCCGCATCGCCGAGCTCGAGTCGCAGATCTCCGCGCTCTCCGCCGAGACGGAGCAGAGCGCCGAGGCCGTGACGGTCGAGAGCGCCGGCTATTTTTCCGAGCAGACGGACGGCCTTGAGCGCGTGCTCACGCCGGAGAGCGTGCTGCAGATGAAGCCGAGCGAGCTGCGCGCCGCTGCGCAGCATGCGTCTGCCGTTCCGGGCAATGCCGTCGGCAGGCTCATCACGGGCCAGAAGTGGTATTTTGCAGCCGAGATCCCGGAGGCGCGCGCGGAGCAGACTGCCGCGGGCGAGACGCTGACCGTCAGCTTCGGACTGGAAAAGCTCTCCCAGATCAGAATGCAGGTCGAGGCCATCAGCGAGGCGGAGGACGGCGTTTGTACCATCGTGCTGTCCTGCGAGCGCGAGCCGCAGGAGGTCACGGCCCTGCGCCGCCAGAGCGCGGATATCATTTTCTCCTCTTATACCGGCCTGCGCGTGCCGAAGCAGGCGCTCTATATGGTCGATGGGCAGGCGGGCGTCTATGTGCTCGAGGGTGCACGCGCCCGCTGGAAGCCGGTGGAGATCCTTTATGCGTACGGAGACGGCTACGTTGTCGAGCTGGATCAGTCCAGCACGGGAAACCTCTGGCCGGGCGACGATATTATCCTGACCTCGGATGACATCGAGGACGGAAAGGTGATGGAAGCATGAGCATGATCACGGAAAACGTGGCGCAGATCCGCAGCCGGATCGCGGCTGCCGCCCGGGCTGCCGGGCGCGACCCGGCGGACATCCGCCTGTGCGCCGCAACAAAAATGAACGACAGTGCCGCCGTGCGCGAGGCCATTGCGGCCGGGGTGGACTGCTGCGGCGAGAACCGCGTGCAGGAGCTGGTCAAAAAGCTGGACGAGCATGCCTATGACGGCGCTCCGGTGCACTTCATCGGCGCGCTGCAGCGCAATAAGGTCCGGCAGGTCGTCGGGCAGGTCGATGTGATCGAGTCCGTGGACCGCCGCGAGCTGCTTGCGGATATCAATGCCGAGGCCGCCAAGCGCGGCATCGTGCAGGATATCCTGCTGGAGGTCAACGCCGGCGGCGAGAAGCAGAAGTCCGGCTTCCTGCTGAAGGAATTCCCCCGAATCGTGGAAGAAATGGCAGATTATCCCGCCGTTCGCGTGCGCGGATTGATGACGGTGCCGCCGATCGGCAGGAAAAAGGGCGATAATTGCAGATATTTTCAAAAAATTCGCAGAATTGCTGTTGACATAACAGCCCAAAAATACGATAATATTTTTATGGATTTTTTGTCGATGGGAATGACGGACGATTTCGAGGACGCCATTGCCTGCGGCAGCACCATGGTGCGCATCGGCACGGCCATTTTCGGGCCGCGGAACTATGCGCAGGCAAAGAGCGATTAACGATTATATCGAAACAATATTGGAGGACGAACCCATGGGATTTATGGACGAACTGAAGAAGCTGACTCACCCGTATTCCGAACCGGAAGAGGATGATTATGATGATTATGACGACGAGCCGCTGGACAACGATCCCGCTCCCGCGCCTCAGTCTTCCCGCCGCAGCTATAGCCGCAGCACCCCGGCCGCGCAGGATACGCAGACGACCCGCGGCGGCAACAAGGTCGTGAATATCAACGCCACCACCCAGCTGCAGGTCGTGCTGGTCAAGCCGGACCGCTTTGATCTGGTCTCCGACATCGCCGATCACCTGCGCGACAAGCAGGCCGTCGTGCTGAACCTCGAGTCCACGAACAAGGACGTCGCCCGCCGTCTGGTGGACTTCCTCTCCGGCTGCGCCTATGCGCTCGACGGCAAGATCAAGAAAATCGCCATTTCCACCTATCTCATCACGCCGTACAACGTGGATGTCGTTGGCGATCTCGTTGAGGAACTCGAAAATAACGGGATGTACTTCTAAGGTGCGTTCCATCCCACGCAAGACAGAGACAGGAGCTGAAGACGATGCTGACCCCGCAGCAGATCCAGGACATCAGCTTTGAGAAGGCGCTGTTCGGCGGATACGATATGGACTCCGTCGATGACATTCTCGAGCCGCTGACCGAGGACTATGTTACCCTCTATAAAGAAAATTCCGTGCTGAAGAGCAAGATGCGCATTCTTGTGGAAAAGCTGGAGGAATACCGCAAGCAGGAGGCTTCCATGCAGAACGCCCTGCTTGCCGCGCAGAAGACGTGCGACCAGATGGTCGCGGACGCCGAGAAAAAGTGCGCGCAGATGCTGCATGAGGCAGAGGATGCCGCCAGCGCTAAGACGAACAATGTCGACGCTCTCGTCGGCGAGGAGCAGGAGCGCCTCGATGCGGCCAAGGCCGCCACGTCGCAGTTTCTGGACGGCATGGAAAAGCGCCTGAAGCGCCAGCTCGAGCTTATCGACGAGCTGCGCAGGGAGACGCCGCTCACGCCCTCCCAGCCGGAGGAGCCGGAGCGCGTCCACCGCTTCACCCCGCCGGTGGAGCCGCAGACCCCCGTGCTGACCCCGAAGGAGCAGCCGAAGGAGCCGTCTCACAACCGCGCCTATGACTACGAGGCAGAGCAGTCTCATCCCTCCGCCGAGGAGAAGGCCGACGCCCTCATCGAGGAGATCGGCCAGCAGATCGAGCAGAGCCTCAGCGGCTCGACGCTCGGCGACATCGCGCAGGAGGATCACTCCGGCGATACGCGCAAGCTCGACACGCTGCACGGCTTCCCCGTGAGCAAAAAATTTGAAGATCTGCAGTTCGGGCGGAATTACGACCCGAAAAAGCGGTAAGAATCTCTGTACATTCGTACCGGAACCGAATACCGATCAAGCGACGAAGGGGACGGACCTGCGGACCCCGCGCGTTCAGAAAGCTGCCGGGGGATGCAAGGCAGACGCGCGCTGCAGGGCATCACCCCGGAGCTTTTCCCCGGAAGGGCCATGCGCCTGCGTAAGGGGAGACGGCCTGCGCCCGTTATCGCGCCCCAAGCGCCCCCTTCCGGGGGAACAGGAGTGGTACCGCAGAGAAATCCTCTGTCTCTTGATGAGACAGAGGATTTTTTGGGACAACACCGCACAATCGCTTCTTCGAACTTCGCCGGATATTTTTCGCCGATTGTTCTTGCTGAATTGTGCGGTGCCGTCCGGAAACAGATAATAACCTGTTACGAACGGTTAAAAGAAATAAATGGAGGCATTTATGGACTATAAGAACACCATCATCACCCCGAAGACGGACTTCCCGATGCGCGCGGGCCTGCCGCAGCGCGAGCCGGGCATGCTGGAGCACTGGAACAAGATCGACGTCTACAGCCTGATGCTCGAAAAGAACGAGGGCAAGCCCGCGTTCATCCTGCACGACGGCCCTCCGTTCTCCAACGGCGATATCCACATGGGCCACGCGCTCAATAAGACGCTCAAGGACTTCATCGTCCGCTCCCATGCGATGCGCGGCTATTACACGCCCTATGTTCCCGGCTGGGACAACCACGGCATGCCCATTGAATCCGCCATCATCAAGAAGAACAAGCTCAACCACAAGGCCATGCCGATCCCGGAGTTCCGCAATGCCTGTCAGGCCTTTGCACAGGACTTCATCGACCGTCAGATGAGCGGCTTCCGCCGCCTCGGCGTCCTCGGCGATTGGCAGCATCCCTATAAAACCATGGACAAGGCCTTTGAGGCCGAGGAGGTCAAGGTCTTCGGCGAGATGTACCGCAAGGGCTATATCTACAAGGGCCTGAAGCCCGTGTACTGGTGCCCCAAGGACGAGACGGCGCTGGCCGAGGCCGAAATCGAGTATCAGGACGATCCCTGCACGTCCATCTATGTCAAGTTCGCCCTGAAGGACACGAAGGGCAAGCTCGAGGCTGAAAACACCTATGTTATCATCTGGACGACGACGACGTGGACGCTGCCCGGCAATCTCGCCATCGCCCTGAACCCGCAGGAGAGCTATGTTGTCGTCAAGGCGGCAAACGGCGAGCGCTATCTCGTCGCCGAGGCGCTGCTTGAAAAGACGATGAAGGCCGGCGGCATCGAGGAATATGAGATCGTCGAGCGCCATGAGGGCCGTTACTTTGAATATATGACGGCACAGCATCCGTTCTTGCCGCGCGAGTCTCTGCTTGTCTGCGCGGACTATGTCACGATGGATTCCGGCACGGGCTGCGTCCACACCGCCCCGGGCTTCGGCGCGGACGACTATCAGACCTGCCGCCGCTATAACATCGATCTGATCGTCCCCGTGGACGACCGCGGCCGCCAGACCGAGGCTGCCGGCAAGTATGCAGGCCTGCGCTATGACGAGTCCAACGCCGTCATTCTGGCCGACCTGAAGGAGAGCGGCGCGCTGTTCGCCTCCGAGGAATTCACGCACAGCTATCCGCACTGCTGGCGCTGCAAGAGCCCGATCATCTTCCGTGCCACCCCGCAGTGGTTCTGCTCCGTCGAGTCCTTCAAGGACGAGGCCGTCGCCGCCTGCGACAATGTCAAGTGGCTGCCCGCGTGGGGCAAGGACCGCATGGTCGCCATGATCCGCGACCGCGCCGACTGGTGCATCTCCCGTCAGCGCCGCTGGGGCCTGCCGATCCCGGTGTTCTACTGCAAGGACTGCGGCAAGCCCGTCTGCACCCCGGAGACCATCGCCCACATCTCCGCCCTGTTCGGCGAGCACGGCTCGAACATCTGGTTTGAGCGCGAGGCCATGGAGCTTGTCCCTGAGGGCCTGAGCTGCCCGCACTGCGGCGGCAGAACATTCGAAATGGAGACCGACACGCTCGACGGCTGGTTCGACTCCGGCTCGACGCACATTGCCTCCCTGCGCCGCGAGCATCCGGACCAGTGGCCCGCGACGATGTATCTCGAGGGCGCCGATCAGTACCGCGGCTGGTTCCAGTCGAGCCTGCTGACGTCTGTTGGCGCGCTCGGGCAGGGCGCACCGTTCCGTGAGTGCCTGACCCATGGCTGGACGGTCGACGGCGAGGGCAAGGCCATGCACAAGTCCCTCGGCAACGGCGTCGACCCGGCCGACCTCATCCGCGATTTCGGTGCAGATATCGTGCGTCTGTGGGCCGCCTCTGCGGACTACCGCGCCGATGTGCGCTGCTCGAAGGAGATCTTCAAGCAGCTCAGCCAGAATTACCTGAAGTTCCGCAACACGGCCCGCTACTGCCTCGGCAACCTCGATGGCTTCGACGCGGAGCATCTTGTCGCGCCGGAGGATATGCTGGAGCTGGACCGCTGGGCTGTCACGAAGCTCAACGAACTGATCCGCACGGCCTTTGAAGCCTACGACAACTACGAATTCCACGTTCTGACCCACGCTATCAATGACTTCTGCGTCGTGGAGCTGTCCAGCTTCTATCTGGATATTCTGAAGGACCGCCTCTACTGTGAGTCCCGCAATGGCCTGAAGCGCCGCAGCGCGCAGACGGCGCTGTATCTCATCGTCGACGCCATGGCGCGGATGTTCGCGCCGATCCTGCCGTTCACCTGCGACGAGATCTGGCAGGCCATGCCGCATCGCGCGGGCGACGACGTGCGCAATGTCGTTCTGAACGAGATGGTGCAGCCCTATGAGGCCTACGCCCTCGATGCGGAGGCCATGGCTCGCTGGGATACGCTCATCGCCCTGCGCAGCGACGTCAACGGCGTGCTGGAGCAGGCCCGTGCGGACAAGCGCATCGGTAAGGCGCTCGAGGCCCATGTTGCCCTCTGCGCCCGCGACGAGGCGGCTGCCAAGGCCCTCGAGACCGTGAAGGACATGGACCTGACGGCCCTGCTGCTCGTTTCGGATGTCATCCTGACGGACGACGACCCCGATGCCGCGAACGTGACCGGCAGCGGGACCGCCTTCCCCGGCCTGCGCATTGAGGTGCGCAACGCCGAGGGCGTGAAGTGCCCGCGCTGCTGGATGCACTCGACGAAGGCCAATGCGGACGGCCTGTGCCCGCGCTGCGCCGCCGTCATGGCGGAGCTGGACCTAGGGAACCTCTGAATAAATCGGCTGCGGCGCTCAGCGGGTCTTTCGCCCCAACTTATCGGTTTGAAAATCTTGAAATACACAAAGTATTCCTGCAATTTCCAAACCTCAATTTGGAACAAAATCCCTCGCTGACCGCTCTTGCAATTGAATCAGAGGTTCCCCAGGAGAATAAACTTAGGCAGCACCGCACAATTGCATCTTCGGCCTTCGTCGGATATTTTTCGCCGAATCCTCTGGCTGAATTGTGCAGTGCCGCCAAAAAATGGAGGAGGACCGATCGGTCCTCCTCCACATTTATGTGCGCCCGGTGAGCGCACGTTCTATAGGGTGAAAGTCCCGAGTCCGCCCGGTAGCGGGAAGGGCTAGCCAAAGGCAAGGGTGTCCATCGTGAGGTGGAATCTGAAGAAAGCCGGATTTTGGGAGTTGAAAGGTC
>NZ_DBFZUT010000058.1:0-7634 GCF_048519415.1 Faecousia sp.
CTGCTGCTCATTTCTCATTTCATTTTCCTTCAGGATACAGCGTGATCTCCGCGCCGGTGCAGTCGGCCGGGACGGGGATCAGGCAGAGCATGCCGTTTCCGCGCACCTCTCCGACAGTCGGCGCGGACATCCGCAGGGTAATGTCCACCGTGCCGTCCTCCGCGCGGAGAACGACCGGGTCGAGCAGGGTGTCGCTGCCCAGACGGCAGAGGTCGATCAAAAGCAGCTTCTGCTCCGCAAAGAAGTCCGCATTGCCGAAGGCCTCCGCGGGCGCGCTGCAGGCCTCGTCCGTCAGGTGCAGCACCCCGTCCTCCGCGCGGCTGCGCAGATAGGAGCAGACCGTCTGCAGCTCCTCCTGCGACGTGACCCAGCGGCCGCCCGCAAGGAGCGCGTTTGCCTCCCATTTGACCTCGACGGCATCCGTCTTTGTCAGGTTCAGGACGGTCGACTTTGTGGCATGCGTCTGGTCCACCCACGAGTTGCTCGTCAGCTGCTCGACAGACGCATAGTACGGCACGAACACGATATCGGTCCTGTCCGTCTCCGTGTCCTCCTCCGCCGGAGTTTCGGCCCGGTGGATGGAGATGGCCTGCTTCGGCAGCATGCTGAGCGTCGAAACAAGCTCCTCGCCCTGCGTCTCGGGCATTGTCTCCTCCGTTGGGGCCGCCGCCGGTGCACAGGCCGAGAGGAGCAGCAGAAGTGCCGCAAAAAATCCGGATAATTTTCTCATAACGCGTCCTCCACGTTCCGAATGTCAGTCTCTTAAACCGTACACCGCTCCACGCGGTAGGTCTCTCCGATCGGGCTGGCGGCCAGGACATCCTCGATCGGGAACTCGATCTCCGTCGTGCCCGTGCCGGTGATGCAGAAATACTGCCGCTCCCGCGCGTGGGAGGTTGTGAGGATCTTATAGGTCATTTCCGAGCCGGACAGTTTGATATAGCCGTCGCGGAACTCAATGCGGGTAACGCCGGTACATTCCGTCACGGCATAAAATGCATCCCCGATCTCCGCACAGAAGGCACTGGGCGACGTCGTCGTCTCCATCGTAAAACTGTCACTGGCCGCAACCTCCCACACCTCCATCGGCAGGGTACCGGTACAAAAGCCATAAAGACCGGTGCTGTAAATCGCCAGATCGCCCTCCGGTCCGCTGTCATCCCCCTGACGGACAGTCTGCCCCTCCGCGTTGGTAATCGTGCAATCACAGTTCACGGAAACCTGAATCTTCACAGTATGCTCCGGACGCTCCGGTGGCTCCGTCGGGGCCTCCGTCTCCTCCGGCAAAGCCTCTGTCAGTTCCTCGGTAGGGGCCTCAGTTGGAGCCTCCGTCGGTGCTTCGGTAGGGGCCTCGGTAGGAGCATCCGTCGGCGCTTCGGTAGGGGCCTCCGTGGGCGGCTCGGTCTGAACTGCCGCCGGTGCGCAGGCCGTGAGGAGCAGGATAATAGCAGTCAAAAACACAAATGTCCTTTTCATTATATTTTCTCCTCTCTCGGGTGTAACGGTCAGTTAAACGGAGTAAATTGAAAATTTTTCTACCTGATAAGTCTCACTGAGCGCACCGGTACTTGCGATCTCACCCAGTGGGAATTCGATCTCCGTTGTTCCCGTACCGGTAATTTCAAAATAGTAATCCTCTCCTGCATCAAAAGTCGTGAGCATTTTATAGGTCATCTCCGAGCCAGTCAGTTTGATATAGCCATCGCGGAACTCAATGCGGGTAACGCCGGTACATTCCGTCACGGCATAAAATGCATCTCCGATCTCCGCACAGAAGGCACAGGGGGACGTCGTCGTCTCCAGTGTAAAGCTGTCGCTCGCCGCTACCTCCCACACTTCCATTGGCAGGGTCCCGGTATCAAAGCCATAAAGATCAATGCTGTAAACCACCAGATCGCCCCTCGGCCTGCCGTCATCTCCCTGTCGGGTGGTCTGTCCCTCTGCATTCGTGACTGTATAATCACAATTGTCAGAGACCTGAATCCTCACGGTATGCTCCGGACGCTCCGGCGGCTCCGTCGGGGCCTCCGTCTCCTCCGGCAAGGCCTCTGTCAGCTCTTCGGTAGGGGCCTCAGTCGGCGCTTCGGTAGGAACCTCTGTCGTTGCTTGGGTAGGGGCCTCCGTCGGCGGCTCGGTCTGAACTGCCGCCGGTGCACAGGCCGTGAGGAGCAGGATTAGGCTCAAAAGCAGGCAAAACAGCGTTCGTCTCATGGTCAGGCCCTCCGTTTCTTTTTGGGAAATCACTCGTTTCCCTTCTGACTGCAGGATACCATGTTTTTCCCCGTTCGTCAAGTGTTTTCGTACATTGCATTGTTACAATCTTAATTCCGCACCGTTTTTTTGCATAAAACAATCCCGCCGGGGAAACCGGCGGGATCGATATCAGGGTTCCTGCGTGGGGGCCGACGCATCGGTCGGCTCCGTGGGTTCGGCGGGGTCGGCCGATACATCCGTCGGTGTGGACGGCTCCGCCGCGCCGTCATAGGAGTGGTCGGCATCGGCCAGCGTGCGCGCCGTGGCGGCGTTGTGGAACACGCAGTCCACGCCCGGCGAGATGGAGGCGATCGCGCCGCGGCTGACGCAGACCTCGTAGCTCTTGAACACGATGGGGCAGAACGGCACGGTGTCGAGCAGGCGCGCGCAGAGGTCGGCATAGCTGCCGGAATTGCCCAGCGCCTGCGTGCAGAGGCTGGCCAGCGAAGCGTCCGCCACGGCCCCGTAGCTGAGCGCGCCGCCCGTGCGGAAGAATTCCGACAGGTCGAAATTTGCCGTCAGGCGGACCTCGCCGAGATAGGCGTCGTAATTACCCGCCTGCAGGGCGGCCACATAGGCCTCGCGGCCCAGCGAGCGGACCTTGAGAAAGAAGCCGTTTTCCTGCATGGAGGCGGCCAGATATTCCGCAGCGCGCACGCGCGCCGGGTCGTCCGAGCACACGAGCAGCACGGGACAGTCCGTTTCGGACGTCGGCACGCCAGCATTGTGGATGGCGGCCTGAAAGGCCGTGGCCGAATAGGCATACTGCGCAGCAAGCTGCGCGTCATAGAGGTCGGAGGCAGGCGAGCAGGGCAGCGTCGCCGCCTGCGCAAAGCCGTTATAGACGGCACTCGTCATCGCCTCGCGGTCGACGCCGTAGGTGAAGGCGCGGCGCAGCGCGACATTCGTGAACCAGCCGCTGTAGAGGTTGAAGCCGACATAGTGCAGGATGGGCGCCGGCGCTTCCCACGCCTCATAATCGCAGCGGTAGCCGACGGCTGCCGGGGAATTCGGGTCGCAGTACACAAGGTCCGTGCTGCCGAATTCGAAATTGTCGCGGATGTCGTTCGGCGTTTTGGCCGCCTGCAGCTCGATGGTCTCGGCCGTCACGGCCGGGGCCTGTGTCTGCCACCAGCGGCTGCTGCGCCGGAGCACCTCGCCGTCGAGATAATACGGTCCCGTGCCGAGCGGCGTGCTGCTCTGTACCGTCGCCGCAGAGACGATGGGCACATCGAGCATCAGGGAAAAATTCTCATACGCCGTGTCGAGCGTGACCGTCAGGGTGCGGTCGTCATCCGCCGTGACGGACAGCATATGCGCCAGCCTGCCGGAATAGAGCGCGCTCTGCTGCGCCGCACGCAGCGAGGCGGCGGCGTCCTGCGCCGTCAGAGGCGTTCCGTCGGAAAAGCTTACGCCGGAAACAAGGGTATAGCGATAGGTCTTCCCGTCCTCCGAGGCCGTGAAGCTCTCGCAGAGCAGCGGCTCGGCGCGGAAATGCGACGAAACGACGAACAGGCTCTCATACAGCAGCGAAAACGCCGCGCGGTTCACCGTTGCCGTGCAGGTATAGGGGTTGAAGCCGTGCTCCGGCAGGTAGGACAGGCCGAACGTCTTCGGCGCGGCGGCCGTCTCCGTCGGGGCTGCCGCAGTCTCCTCCGTCGGCTGCTCCGTGGCCTGCGTGGGCTGACCGGCCGCAGAGCAGGCGCACAGCAGCAGAGCAAGCAGCAGGCAGAGGGCAAGCAGTCGCTTCATATCAGCCCTCCTCCCGCAGCCGGATGATGGCCGCCAGCGAGCCGCGGGCATTGCCCACGCGCCGGTGCGACCAGAATCGCTGCGGCTGGCAGGCCGTGCAGTCGGCGCTGACGTCGATGCACGTCACCCCGGCGCGGCGCAGCCAAATAGCATTGAGCCGCTTCAGGTCGACATAGAATTTTGCTCCGGCGGGCCGGATGGCCTGCCCGGCCTCGCTGCCGAGGGCGGCGCGCATGGCATCCGGCACATCGGCATCCGTCTCAAAGCAGCACGGGCCGATGCAAGGACCGATGGCCGCGCGGATGTTCTCCGGACGACAGCCGAATTCGTGCTGCATGGCCTCGACCGCGCGGGCCGCAATGCCCGCCGCCGTGCCGCGCCAGCCCGCATGGGCCGCGCCGATGGCGCGTGCTATTGGGTCAAACAGCAGCACGGGCGTGCAGTCGGCGGAGAAAATTGTCAGTGCAACGCCCGGCTCGTTCGTCACGAGGCCGTCGACGCCGTGCTCCGTCTCCCGCTGCAGGCCGCGGCCGCAGTCCGCGCGGCCGACCCGCTCGACGATGGCGGAATGCACCTGCTTCGTGAACACGGTCTCCTCCGGCGCAAAGCCAACGGCCCTGCCGAGACGGGCATAATTCTCCAGCACGTTTTCCGGCCGGTCGCCCCGGCGCGTGCCGAGGTTCAGGCTGGCGAGCGCGCCCTCGCTCACCCCGCCGAAGCGGGTGGAAAAGCAGTGGGCCGCGCCGTCCAGCACATCGCTCGTCAGGTATTCCAGCTCTCCTTCTCGATGGACGCGGAAGCTCATGACTTGGCCTCGTCCTTGTCGCGGCAGCAATACTTGTATTTCTTGCCGCTGCCGCACGGGCACGGATCGTTCGCGCCGATCTTGATCTTCTTCACGGGCTGCTGCTTGACGGTCTTGTCGGCAGCGCCGCCGGTCGCCGTGATCTTTGCGACCTGCTTGCGGCGGATATCCTCCTCCGTGCGCAGACGGAACAGATACAGGCGGCGGACGGTCTCCTCGCGGATGGCGTTGATCATGCCGTCGAACATCGCAAAGCCCTCGCGCTTATACGCCACGACCGGATCAGTCTGCCCGTAGGCGCGCAGGCGGATGCCCTGCTTCAGGTCCTCCATGGCGTCGATGTTGTCCATCCAGTACTCGTCGACGACGCGCAGCAGGATGATGCGCTCGATCTCGCGCATGCGCTCCGCACCAAACTCCTGCTCGCGCGCGGCATAGGTCTGGCGGAAGAGCGGATAGAGCTGCTCCTTCGCCTCGTCGCGGCTCAGGCCGGGCTGCGGGGCGAATGCGCCCTTCGGATAATAGACGCCCTCAAATTTTGCGTTGATCTGCGCCAGCTTCTCCGGGTCGTCGCAGTGGTCGGCACCGGCGAAGGCATCCTCGACCTCGGTGTCGATGACATAGTGGATCATGCCCTCGATCGTCGAGGAGAGGTCCTCGCCGTCGAGCACCTTCTGGCGCTGCTCGTAGATGACCTGACGCTGGGTATTCATGACATCGTCGTATTCCAGCACGTTCTTGCGCATCTGGAAGTTGCGGCTCTCGACGTTCTTCTGCGCGTTCTCAATGGCGTTGGAGAGCATCTTGGCGTCGATGGGCGTGTCCTCGTCGATGCCGAGCGAATTCATCATGTTCATGATGCGCTCGGAGCCGAACAGGCGCATGATGTCGTCCTCGAGCGACAGATAGAAGCGCGTTTCGCCGGGGTCGCCCTGACGGCCGGCACGGCCGCGGAGCTGATTGTCGATCCGGCGGGACTCGTGGCGCTCCGTGCCGACGATGAACAGGCCGCCGGCCTCGCGCACGCGCGCGGCCTCCTCGGCGATCTCGGCCTTGTGCTGCGCCAGCAGCTGCTTGTAGCTCTCGCGCACGGCGAGAATCTCGGGATTTTCCGTCTCGGCATAGGAATTGGCCTCTGCCACCAGCTCGTCCGGCAGGCCCTGCTTGCGCAGGTCGGCCAGCGCCATGTATTCGGCATTGCCGCCGAGCATGATATCCGTGCCGCGGCCTGCCATGTTCGTGGAGATCGTCACGGCGCCGAACTTACCGGCCTGCGCCACGATCTCGGCCTCGCGCTCGTGGTGCTTGGCGTTCAGCACGGTGTGCGGCACGCCCTCGCGCTTGAGGAGCTTCGAGAGATACTCGGACTTTTCAATGGAGATGGTACCGACCAGCACGGGCTGGCCCTTGGCGTGGCAGTCCTTGATCTGCTGGATGACGGCGCGGAACTTGCCCGCCTCCGTCTTATAGACGACGTCGTTGTGATCGACGCGGATAACGGGCCTGTTCGTCGGGATCTCGACGATGTCGAGCTTGTAGATGGCGGAGAATTCCTCCTCCTCGGTCATGGCCGTGCCGGTCATGCCGGAGAGCTTGGCATACAGGCGGAAGAAATTCTGGAACGTGATGGTCGCAAGCGTCTTGTTCTCGCTGGCGACGGACACGCCCTCCTTGGCCTCGATAGCCTGATGCAGGCCCTCGTTATAGCGGCGGCCGTACATCAGGCGGCCGGTGAATTCATCGACGATGATGACCTGGCCGTCCTTGACGACATAGTCGATATCGCGCTTCATGACGCCGCGGGCCTTCATGGCCTGATTGATGTGGTGCACGAGCGTCGTGTTCTCCACATCCGACAGGTTCTCCACGCCGAAATACTTTTCGGCCTTGGCGATGCCGCTGGCCGTGAGCGAGACGGTGCGGGACTTCTCCTCGACATAGTAATCGCAGTCGAGGTCGTCCTGAATTTCCTTCTCGTCCGTCGTGGCAAACACCTTGCGGCGCAGGCCGGAGACGAAGAAGTCGGCCATTTCATAGAGCTTTGTCGATTCCTCGCCCTTGCCGGAGATGATAAGCGGCGTACGGGCCTCATCGATGAGGATGGAGTCGACCTCGTCGACGATGACGAAGTTATGGCCGCGCTGGACCATGTCCTTCTTATAAAGAGCCATGTTGTCGCGCAGATAGTCAAAGCCGAGCTCGTTGTTCGTGCAGTAGGTGATATCGGCAGCATAGGCGGCGCGGCGCTCGTCCGGCTTGAGATCGTGGACGATCAGGCCGACCGTGAGGCCGAGGAAGCGATAGACCTTCCCCATCCATTCCGAGTCGCGCTTGGCCAGATAGTCGTTGACCGTGACGATGTGCACGCCCTTTCCCGTCAGGGCATTGAGATAGGCAGGCAGGATGGCGACCAGCGTTTTGCCCTCGCCGGTCTTCATCTCCGCGATGCGGCCCTGATGCAGCACGATGCCGCCGATGAGCTGCACGCGGTACGGCCGCATGCCGAGCACGCGGTCCGCCGCCTCGCGGCAGACGGCAAACGCCTCGGGCAGGAGGTTGTCGAGGTCCTCGCCGCCCTGATAGCGCTTGCGGAACTCGTCCGTCTTTTCACGCAGCTGCTCATCCGTCAGCGCCTTCATCTCGTCCTCCATAGACTCGATGCGCGTGACGAGCGGCATAAGCTTCTTTACTTCACGCTCCGAGCGGGTGCCGAAGATTTTTTGAATGATTCCCATAGGATGCAAGACCTTTCCGTCGGATTTTCATCCGAAATTATATCACAATCCCCCACATAAGAAAAGTAAAATGCGGGGAAAGAAACAGA
>NZ_DBFZUT010000059.1:0-12736 GCF_048519415.1 Faecousia sp.
GCTCAACTGGGAAGCGGAAACGCCTATCTTCTCTGCAAGTTCCTTTTGTGTGATATGGTTCCCGTTGCATAAATCGGAAATCCGCTGTCCGGGTGTTCCGGGTAAAGCCATAGATACGCACCTACTCCACACACTTCCATTATACAGAATGATTGCAAAAATGCAATTACCAAAGTGTAAACTTCATCAAAATGAAGCGGTCAAAGGTGAGGACGGAAGCCGGGAACAGGAGGTAGAAATCTTCTACCGCTTTATCGGCAAAATTGATTAAATGACATCAATATCTTTAACTATGTGATACCGGCACGACGACGCCGGACATCCAGCTCCTGCCGGACATCGCCATCTTCTTTGGCGTCACGCTCGACGAGCTGTTCTGCCTGACGGACGACAACGAGCTCGACCGCATCCAGAACCAGATCTGGGACAGCCGCCTGCTGCCGCAGGCCGAGCTGGAGCGGGCCGAGCGCTTTCTGCAGTCGCGCATCGAGGCGGGCTACCGCCCCGGCCGCTGCTGGTGCCTGCGCGCCCAGCTGCACAACCATCAGGCGCAGCAGCACCACGCGCTGGCGGCGGAATATGCCAGGCAGGCGCTTGCCGTCAGCCCGACGGAGAAGGACGCCCACAGCGAGCTCTGCGAGGCGACCGGCGGCACGTTTGGCGACTGGTGCGTGCACAATCACGCCCTGCGTATCGCCTATTACCGCGAATTCGTCGCGGCGCACCCGGATTACCCGCGCGGCTACCTCTGGCTGCTCGACGACCTCATCGCGGACGGCCGCCTGACGGAGGCGCGGGACTATCTTGTCCAAATGGCCCGCGTGGACGACAGCTACCGCGTGCCGCTCTACCGCGGGAAAATTCTGCGTGCCGAGGGGCGCATGGAAGAGGCGCGTGCCTGCTGGGCTGAGATGGAGGAGCGATTCCCGGACGAATGGCTCGTCAGCCTGTCGCTCGGCGATCTGGCGGCGGAGCTGCAGGACTATGACGCGGCAGAGCGCTATTACCGCCGCGCCCTGACGCAGCAGGCCCCGCCGCGCTATGTCGACGCGCTGGAGTCGCTGGCCATTCTCCGCGAGCTGCGGGGCGACACCGCCGGGGCCATCGCTGCGCGGGAGGAGCAGCTGGAGCTTTACCGCACGGAGTGGAGCTTCACGGAGGGCGAGACGGCCGACAGCGTCCGGCGCGACATCGCCCGCCTGCGCGAACAATTATAATTATAATATTATAATAGGGTATTTTCTTCGACGTACATGCCGCCGGAGAAAATGATTTCCACTTTTTTGCGCTTGCGAGCGCAAACTCTGCGAAGCTTTTTTAACATTCTGAGGGAGCTCAGCTGCAGGACTGAGCTCTCCGTTTTTTTGCCTGCTGGTATCAAATCCGCCTGTCGGGAAATACTGTGACTATTCCCGTTTGATGGGAACAGTAAAACGACCGGAGGATACGGAGCCATGCAGGGCAAGGTGGAGATCTGCGGCGTGAATACGGCGCATCTGAAAACGCTGAAAAACGACGAAATGGTGGAGCTGCTGCGGCGCAGCCAGGCGGGGGATCAGGCGGCGCGCGAGCGCCTCATCGAGGGAAATCTCCGCCTCGTGCTGTCGGTCATCCAGCGCTTTCTCGGGCGCGGGGAGAATCCGGACGACCTGTTTCAGGTCGGCTGTGTCGGCCTCCTGAAGGCCATCGCCAATTTTGACGTGAATCTCAACGTCCGCTTCAGCACCTACGGCGTGCCGATGATCGCGGGCGAGATCCGCCGCTATCTGCGCGACAACAGCGCCATCCGCGTCAGCCGCTCCATGCGCGACACGGCCTACCGCGTGCTGCAGTGCCGCGAGGCCATGCAGGCCGAGCAGTCGCGCGAGCCGACGCTCGAGGAGGTGGCACAGCGGCTGGAGCTGCCGCTTGAGACCGTGAATACGGCCATGGACGCCATTTCCGTGCCCGTCTCGCTCTATGAGCCGGTCTACACGGATGGCGGCGATCCGCTGACCGTTATGGATCAGGTGCGCGACACGAAGAATACCGACGAGCAGTGGGTCGAGCGCATCGCGCTGCGCGAGGCCATCTCCACGCTCGGCGAGCGGGAAAAACGCATTCTGGCCCTGCGGTTTTTCGACGGCCGGACCCAGATGGAGGTCGCTTCCGAGGTCGGCATCTCGCAGGCGCAGGTCTCCCGGCTGGAGAAGAATGCCATCCGTACACTTCGGAAAGCGATCTGCTAGTGGATATCCTGCATATTCCGTTCCGCCGCCGCATAGAGTGTGGCAGACGAAATGGGGCAGGTGATCCGATGGAAGACCGGTTTTCCTCGCTGCGCTGCCGCGAGGTCATCAATATCTGCGACGGCTGCAGGCTCGGCTGCGTGTCGGACGTGGTCATCGATCTGAAGTGCGGCCGCGTGGCCGCGCTCGTCGTGCCCGTGCCGTGCCGCCTGTTCGGCCTGCTTGGCCGCCGCGATGACTATGTTATCCCGTGGGAGCAGGTCCGCCGTGTCGGCGCGGACATTATTCTCATTGAGTCCGAGCTGGATAAGACCCGCTGTCCCCGCCGGAAGAAGGAATTTTTCTGAGAAATCGGAAAAATCGGACCAGTTTTTCGCAAAAAACGCTTGAAAACTGAAACTTCCTCCTGTATAATAGTACGGCGTGGGCAAAGGCCCGCAAATTCAGAACCCACACAGCCCGGGATGCTCCGTCCCAGTGCCGCCTCGGCGGTGGACGGGGAAGAGGAACGGACTGGAGGTCAAAACAAAAAGGAGAAACACAAAATGGCAGTCGTATCTATGAAGAGTCTGCTCGAAGCAGGCGTCCACTTTGGTCATCAGACCAGACGCTGGAACCCCAAGATGGCTCCGTACATCTACACGGAGCGCAACGGCATCTATATCATCGATCTGCAGAAGACCGTCAAGAAGATCGAAGAGGCCTACAACTTCGTCCGTGATCTTGCCGCCAACGGCGAGAACATCCTGTTCGTCGGCACGAAGAAGCAGGCGCAGGACGCCATCAAGGAAGAGGCGGAGCGCGTCGATCAGTATTATGTCAACGCCCGCTGGCTCGGCGGCATGCTGACGAACTTCAAGACCATGCGCACCCGTATCGACCGTCTGGCTCAGCTGCGCAAGATGCAGGAGGACGGCACGTTCGCCATGCTCCCCAAGAAGGAAGTCATCAAGCACGAGGGCGAGATCGCCAAGCTCGAGAAGTATCTCGGCGGCGTGAAGAACATGAAGAAGCTCCCCGGCGCCCTGTTCATCGTTGACCCCCGCAAGGAGCGCAACGCCATCGCCGAGGCCCGCAAGCTGCACATCCCCATCGTCGCCATCGTCGATACGAACTGCGACCCGGACGAGATCGACTATGTCATCCCCGGCAACGATGACGCCATCCGCGCCATCCGCCTGATCGTCGCCACTATGGCTAACGCCGTGCAGGAAGGCCGTCAGGGCGAGGCCAACACCGAGGCCGCTCCGGCTGCCGAGGCTGCTGCCGAATAATCCCATCCGGTTCATTGGAAACCAGACGCCCGCCGCGTGCGGCGGGCGTTTTTTCGAAACAGAAGATACAGGAGGATATAACCATGGCATTTACTGCTGCTGATGTCAAGAAACTGCGTGAAATGACCAACGTCGGCATGATGGACTGCAAGAAGGCACTGTCCGAGAATGACGGCGATATGGACAAGGCCATTGAGTGGCTGCGCGAAAAGGGCCTGGCGAAGGCCGCCAAGAAGTCCAGCCGCATCGCTGCCGAGGGCATGGCTTACGCCACCGTCGAGAACGGCGTCGGCGTCGTCGTCGAGGTCAATGCCGAGACCGACTTCGCTTCCAAGACCCCGCTGTTCGTCGATTTTGTCAAGGATATCGCCAAGGTCGTCGCTGCGGACGCTCCCGCAGACATCGAGGCCCTGAAGAACTGCAAGTACCCCGGCTCCGAGCTGACCGTCGGCGAGATGATCCCCGAGAAGGTCATGGTCATCGGCGAGAACATCCAGATCCGCCGCTTTGCCCGCTTCCCGGAGAACTTCAGCGTCGCTTACGTCCATGCGGGCGGCAAGATCGGCGTCCTCGTCAACCTCGAGGTCTCCGGCGGCATCGACGCGACCGTGATCGGCAAGGATATCGCCATGCAGATCGCCGCTCTGAACCCGCGCTTCTGGGATAAGAGCCAGGTCAGCGAAGACGTGCTCGCAGAAGAGAAGAAGATCCTCGTCGCCCAGATGGACAACGACGAGAAGATGGCCTCCAAGCCCCTGCAGGTCAAGGAGAAGATCGCCGCCGGCAAGATGAACAAGTTCTTCGAGGAGAACTGCCTCCTGCAGCAGGCGTTCGTCAAGGACGGCAGCGTCACGGTCGAGCAGTATATGAACAGCGCTGCCAAGGCGCTGGGCGGCTCCGTGAAGTTTGTCGACGCCGTTCGCTTTGAGAAGGGCGAGGGCATCGAGAAGAAGGTCGACGATTTCGCCGCTGAAGTCGCCGCCGCTGCCGGTCTGGCAAAGTAATTCAAGATCGCACAGCTTATCCCGCCGGGTCTCCCGGCGGGATTCAGCTTGTCAAAAAAGTCCCTTTGGACTTTTTCGCCAAGCTGCTTCCAGAATTGCAAAATCAAATTTTGCAGCATGATTTTGCAATTCTGCCGCTGCGGCGGGTTATTTGACGCGAAAGGACACCCTGACGGTTTCCTTTCACACTTTTCTTCCCTCCGAAATTTTCGGCTGGGCAGGTTTTTTTGACAGTCTGCATCCCGCCGGGTCTCCTGGCGGGATTTTTCTATTTTGTAGGGGAGCGGCATGCCGCTCCCGGCGGTACGCTGCCGACCCGAACAGACTATTGTTAAAATGGAAATGGCCCCAGATTTGTCATTGCGAGGGCGCTTTGCGCCCGTGGCAATCTCGAGAAGGCACTGGCGATTCGCACAGGCCACCGTTAAAATGGTATGCACCGATTGCGTCTGTAGCGGCGCTCAGTGAGCGCCATGGGCAGTTGCAAATATGGAGGCATTCCCGGCGAATGTGCAATGCCTCCAAGTTTGTCATTGCGAGGGCACTTTGCGCCCGTGGCAATCTCGCAGTACCCGGCAGAATCACAGGAAAGCTATCGGCGAAATCGCAACTGCCTGCCCGAGATTGCCACGTCGGCCTGCGGCCTCCTCGCAATGACAAACTTGGGGGCCTCGCGCCGCTGAATTGCTGCTGTACTACCTGCAACTGCCTTAGGCGCTCAGGGAGCGCCGCTGCAGCCGAGCCGTCCAAATATCCGGGTATGCATCCCCGGAAATGCGGGAAAGCTGTCGCTGTGGGAGGGTTCACAAAACGTTCAAAAAAAACTTCCGTTTGGGTATTGACAAAGTTGCGTTTGGGGGGTATAGTTAGCTTAGCACTCAGGGGTACGGAGTGCTAAAGGAAAACAAGGAGGTCAAAGCCATGGAGCTTTCGGAGCGCAAACAGAAGATTCTGAAGGCCATTGTCGACCTCTACATCCGCAGCGCAGAGCCGGTCGGCTCCAAGACGATCGCCGCGCTGCCGGACATGAACTTCTCCTCTGCGACCATCCGCAACGAAATGGCCGAGCTGACGACGCTCGGCTTTCTGGAGCAGCCGCACACGTCGGCCGGGCGCATCCCGAGCCCCGCGGGCTACCGCTTCTACATCGACCGTCTGATGCAGGATTACCGCCTCTCCGTCGACGAGACGCAGAGCATCAATCAGGCCATGGAATCGCGTATGCAGGAGCTGGACAAGGCCATGAGCCAGGTCGGCAAGCTCGTCTCCAAGCTGACGAACCTCCCGGCCTATACCATGACGGCTCCGGCCGGGGAAGTGACTGTCCGCCATTTCGAGATCATCCTCGCGGACGCCGGGAGCTTCATTCTCGTGGTCATGACGTCCGATGAAAACGTCAAGAACCGCCTCATCAAGCTGCCGCTGCATGTGACGGAGCAGGACCTCAAGCTCCTGTCCGCCGTGCTCAATGCGAGCCTCACCGGGCTTCCCGCCTCCGGCTTCACGCCAGAGGTCATGAACCGCGTGACGCGCAGCGCAGGCGCCGCAGCGAGCCTCGTGCCCGTCATCGTCGATTTTACGACGCATGTGCTCGAGGAGGCTCATCGCTCGGAAATTTACCTTACCGGGCAGAACCGTCTGCTGGGCCAGCCGGAATATCAGGACCTGACCAAGGCACAGGAGGTGCTCGGCGCACTGGATGAAGACACGCTCTCCAACCTGCCCGCCCGGCTCGATCCGGACAGCCCCGTTCAGATCCTCGTCGGCCCGGAAAACGTTGCGCAGGAGCTGAAGGATACCTCCGTCGTCGTGACGCGCTTTGACATCGGCGACGGCATGCAGGGCATGATCGGTGTGGTCGGCCCGCAGCGCATGGATTACGCACAGATCACCGCACGATTAAGCTACTTTGCCGAAGGGCTTGGCCGGATGTTCGGCAAGCCGGAGCTGCCCGCGGCCCCGAAGCCGGAGGTGCACGAGGCAAAGGAGGAGGAATAAATTTTGGCAAAGAAACACGAAGAACCCGAAAAGAACGAGAAGGAGCCTGCCGCTCCGGAGGCCGCCAAGCAGGCGGAAGCGCCGAAGCAGCCGGAAGGCTCCAAGCAAAAGGCCGAGTCCAAACAGCCCGATGCGCTGGAGCAGGCCAAGGCCGCGCAGGCGCAGGAGCACGATCAGTTTCTGCGGCTGGCTGCAGAATATGACAACTTCCGCAAGCGCACGCAGCGCGAAAAGGACGGCATCTATCAGGATGCCGTTGCTGATACGGTGAAGAAGTTCCTTCCCGTCTATGATAACCTCGAGCGGGCCCTGCATCACGAGACCGCAGACGAGGCCTATAAAAAGGGCGTGGAGATGACCCTGACAGAGCTTGTCAAGATCCTCGACGCGCTGGGCATCAAGCCCTTCGGCGAAGCGGGCGAGACCTTCGATCCGCAGCGCCACAATGCCGTGATGCACATCGAGGACGAGAGCCTCAGGGAAAACGTCATCGCAGAGGTTTTCCAGACCGGCTTTGCCCACGGCGATAAGGTCATCCGCTTCGCCATGGTGAAGGTCGCAAATTAAATCAGTAAGTTACTTCTAAGTTACTTCTTTGGGAGGATTTGAATTATGGGAAAAATTATTGGTATTGATCTTGGCACGACGAATTCCTGTGTCGCCGTGATGGAAGGCGGCGAGCCCGTCGTTATCGCGAATGCCGAAGGCAATCGCACCACTCCGTCCGTTGTTGCATTCTCGAAGACCGGTGAGCGTATGGTCGGTCAGGTCGCAAAGCGTCAGGCCGTTACGAACGCAGACCGCACGATCTCTTCGATCAAGCGCCACATGGGCACCGACTATAAGGTCGACATCGACGGCAAGAAGTACACCCCGCAGGAGATCTCCGCTATGATCCTGCGCAAGCTGAAGGCGGACGCCGAGGCTTACCTGGGCCAGCCTGTGACCGAAGCGGTCATCACCGTCCCGGCTTACTTCAACGACGCTCAGCGTCAGGCCACGAAGGACGCAGGCAAGATCGCCGGCCTGGAGGTCAAGCGTATCATCAACGAGCCGACGGCCGCTGCACTGGCCTACGGTGTCGATAAGGAATCCTCGCAGAAGATCATGGTCTATGATCTGGGCGGCGGCACGTTCGATGTCTCCATTCTGGACATCGGCGACGGCGTCATCGAGGTCCTTGCCACGAACGGCAACACCCACCTCGGCGGCGATGATTTCGATCAGTGCATCATCGATTACCTTGTTGCCGAGTTCAAGAAGGCCGAGGGCATCGACCTCTCCGGCGATAAGGTTGCCATGCAGCGCCTGAAGGAAGCTGCCGAGAAGGCGAAGATCGAGCTGTCCGGCGTGACGAGCTCCACCATCAACCTGCCGTATATCACGGCGGACGCCACCGGCCCGAAGCATCTGGATGTCACGCTGACGCGCGCAAAGTTCAATGAGCTGACGGCCCACCTCGTGCAGGATACGCTAAAGCCCGTCCGTCAGGCCATGGCAGACGCCGGTCTGAAGGCAAGCGACCTGAGCAAGGTCCTGCTCGTCGGCGGCTCGAGCCGTATCCCGGCCGTGCAGGAGGCTGTCAAGAGCATCACCGGCAAGGAAGGCTTCAAGGGCATCAACCCCGATGAGTGCGTGGCTGTCGGCGCGGCCATCCAGGGCGGCGTCCTTGGCGGCGACGTCAAGGGTATGGTCCTGCTGGATGTCACCCCGCTGTCCCTCGGCATCGAGACCATGGGCGGCGTGTTCACCCGCCTGATCGATCGCAACACCACCATCCCGACGCACAAGAGCCAGATCTTCTCCACCGCTGCAGACGGCCAGACCTCCGTTGAGGTCCATGTCCTGCAGGGCGAGCGTGAAATGGCTGCCTACAACAAGACGCTGGGCAAGTTCCAGCTCACCGGCATCGCTCCGGCGCCCCGCGGCGTGCCGCAGATCGAGGTCAGCTTCGACATCGATGCCAACGGCATCGTGAATGTCTCCGCAAAGGACCTCGGCACCGGCAAGGAGCAGAACATCACCATCACCGCTTCCTCCAACCTCTCCAAGGAGGACATCGACAAGGCCGTCAAGGAGGCCGAGCAGTTCGCCGCTGAGGATAAGAAGCACAAGGATGAGGTCGATACCCATAACGCAGCCGATCAGGTCATCTACCAGACGGAGAAGACCCTGAACGAGCTTGGCGACAAGGTCTCCGAGTCCGAGAAGGCGCCTGTGCAGGCCGCTCTCGAGGATCTGAAGACGAAGAACAAGGGCAACGACATCGAGGCCATCAAGGCCGCGACCGACGCCGTGCAGAAGGCGTTCTACGCCATCTCCGAGAAGCTGTATCAGCAGGCCACCCCGCAGCAGGGCGAGGCCAACAACGGCGGTGCAGCGAACAACGGCGGCCATGACGACGGCGTAGTCGATGCGGACTACGAGGAAGTCAAGGATTAAGGACGAATGTATGCGGCAGGCGGCGGCTTCGGCCACCGCCTGCCCTGCGTCGGCCGCCCGAAAGGGTATCAGGAGAGGTGAGCAGCATGGCAAATGAGAACAAGCGAGATTATTATGAGGTCCTTGGCCTCAAAAAGGATGCGACGGACGCCGATATCAAGCGCGCCTACCGCAAGCTTGCCGCGCAGTATCATCCGGACGTGAACCACGATCCGGGCGCGGAAGAAAAATTCAAGGAGATCAACGAGGCCAACGAGGTGCTCTCCGATCCGGATAAGCGCGCGCGCTACGATCAGTACGGCTTCGCGGGTGTCGACCCGAATTTCAACCCGAATGCGGGCGGCAGCCCGTTCGGCGGGGCAGGATTCGGCGATTTCGGCGACCTCGGCGATATTTTCGGCAGCTTTTTCGGCGGCGGCGGCCGCAGCACGCGCCGCAGCGCCAGCGCCCCCATGCAGGGCGACGACATCGGCGCGCGCGTTGAGCTGACGTTTGAAGAGGCGGCCTTCGGTGCGGAGAAGGAGGTCACGGTCTCTCGCGTGGAGGACTGCGACCAGTGCCACGGCAGCGGCGCAGCTCCCGGCACGAGCGCCGAGACCTGCCCGCGCTGTAAGGGCACGGGCTCCGTGCGCACGCAGCAGAATTTCATGGGCATGACCATGCAGTCCACGGCGGCCTGTCCGGATTGCCGCGGCACCGGCAGGATCATCCGCACCCCGTGCAGCCGCTGCAAGGGCAAGGGCAAGGTGCGCCGCAGCCACAAGCTGATGGTGAAGTTCCCCGCCGGTATCGACGACGGCCAGACGCTGCGCGTGCGCGGCGAGGGAAACACCGGCCTCAACGGCGGCCCGAACGGCGACCTGATGGTCACGGTCAGCGTCCGCAGCCACCCGCTGTTCACGCGACAGGGGCAGGATGTCTACTGTGAGATGCCCATCACGTTTACGCAGGCTGCCTGCGGCGCGGAGGTCGAGGTGCCGACGCTCGACGGCAAGGTCCGCTATACGATCGGCGAGGGCACGCAGACCGGCACGACGTTCCGCCTGAAGGGCAAGGGCATCCCTTATGTCAACGGGCGCAGCCGCGGCGACCAATATGTCACCGTCGTCGTGGAGACGCCGACCCGCCTGACGCGCGAGCAGAAGGATCTGCTGCGCAAGTTCGAGGAGGCGACTTCCGAAAGCGCACAGCCAAAACGAAAGAAGTTTTTTGAAAAGCTGCGGGACGCCTTCGACAAATAAGGGCAACGCCGCATAATTGCATCTTCGGCCTTCGTCGGATATTTTTCGCCGACCCATCGGTTTGGAAAGTTTGATGTACACAAAGTACATCTGCACTTTCCAAATCTCGTCTCGACAAAAAATCTCTCGCCGAATGCTCTCGCTGAATTGTGCGGTGTTGCCATATGCAAAAAATTACCATGCGGCCGCTGTAATGCGGCCGCTTTTTCCGGGAGAAAATCGATGACCCTGAACGGCAGAAGCATCCAGATCCCTGACCCGTGGTCCGGGCGATCCGTTTGACCGAATCACGACAGAAAGGATCGATCTTTGAATTTGAATAACCCGTTTGCTTCCATGCGGGCCAGAGACTGGGCGCTCTGGCTCGGTTCGCTGGCCGTTGTGGCCGTGTCCAACTTTCTCGGCGGCGACGTTGACCCGCTGACGCTGATCGCCGCCCTGACCGGCGTGACGGCCCTGATGCTCGCGGCCAAGGGGCAGGTCTTCGCGCAGTATCTCATGATCGTGTTCTGCCTGCTCTACGGCGCCATCTCCTGCCGCTTTCGCTACTGGGGCGAGATGCTCACCTATCTCGGCATGAGCCTGCCCATGGCGGTCTGGTCCGCCGTGACGTGGCGGCGCAACACGGCGCACGAGGTGGGCAGCGCCGTGGCCATCCGCCGCCTGACCGGCCGCGACCTGACCCTGCTCGTGCTGGCCACCGTCGCGGTGACGGCCCTGTTCGGCTGGCTGCTGGCGGCGCTCGATACGCCGAACCTCGGCTTCAGCATCCTGTCCGTCGCCACGAGCTTTCTCGCGGCCGCCCTGACCATGCTCCGCTCGTCGTATTATGGCCTCGGCTACGCGGCGAACGACATCGTGCTCGTCGTGCTGTGGGTGCTGGCCTCGTGCGAGGACCCAGCCTATATCCCCGTGGCGGTGAATTTCGGCATCTTCCTGTTCCATGACTTCTATGGCTTTCTCAGCTGGAAAAAGCGCGAGCGCCATATGGCCCAAACTGCATAAAAACCGGCGCGCTGCGGGTCCCGCAGCGCGCCATTTTCCTTTCTATCAGCCCTTTGCGGCGGCGAAGCCCGCCTCGAGGTCGGCGATGAGGTCATCGGCATGCTCCGTGCCGATGGACAGGCGGATGGTGTTCGGGCGGATGCCCTGATCGAGCAGCTCCTCCGGCGTGAGCTGGGAATGCGTCGTCGTGGCCGGGTGGATGACGAGGCTCTTGACGTCCGCGACGTTGGCCAGCAGGGAGAAGATCTGCAGGTGGTCGATGAAGCGGTGCGCCTCGGCCTCGCCGCCCGCGATCTCAAAGGTGAAGATGGAGCCGCCGCCGTTCGGGAAGTACTTCTGATACAGCGCGTGGTCCGGATGGTCCGGCAGCGACGGATGGTTGACGCGCGCGACCTGCGGGTGCGCCGCCAGCCACGAGACGATTCTCTTCGTGTTCTCCGCATGGCGGTCGAGGCGCAGCGAGAGCGTCTCGATGCCCTGCAGCAGCAGGAAGGCGTTGAACGGGGAGATGGTCGCGCCGGTGTCGCGCAGGAGAATGGCGCGGACGTAGGTCACAAAGGCTGCCTTGCCCGCGGCCTGCACGAACGAGATGCCGTGATAGCTGGGGTTCGGTGCAGCAAGCTGCGGATAGCTGCCGCTGGCCGCCCAGTCGAACGTACCGGCGTCGACGATGATGCCGCCGAGCGTCGTGCCGTGGCCGCCGAGGAACTTCGTGGCGGAGTGGACGACGATGTCCGCGCCGAGCGGGATGACCTTGACCCAGTAGGGCGTGCCGAACGTGTTGTCGATGACGAGCGGCAGGCCGTGGCGGTGGGCGACGGCGGCAATGGCCTCGATGTTCGGAATATCGCAGTTCGGGTTGCCCAGCGTCTCAAGATAGACGGCGCGGGTGTTCGGCTGGATGGCCGCCTCGACCGCTGCGGCGTCGTGCGCGTCCACGAACGTCGCCGTGATGCCGTACTGCGGCAGCGTGTGTGCCAGCAGGTTATAGGTGCCGCCGTAGATCGTCTTCTGCGCGACAATGTGGTCGCCCTGCCGCGCAAGCGCCTGAATGGTATAGGTGACGGCCGCTGCGCCGGAGGCAGTGGCCAGAGCGGCCACGCCGCCCTCAAGGGCCGCCACGCGCTGCTCGAGCACGTCCTGCGTGGAGTTCGTCAGGCGGCCGTAGATGTTGCCCGCGTCCGTCAGGCCGAAGCGGGCCGCAGCCTGCGCGCAGTCGCGGAACACATAGGATGTCGTCTGGTAGATGGGCACGGCGCGCGCGCCGGTGGCGGGATCGGGCTGCTCCTGTCCGACGTGAAGCTGCAGGGTCTCAAAATGATAGCTCATGGGGATGTCTCCTTTGTGATTCTTTCAGATCGTATGGACGGGATTTTTCCGTCCGCCGGTATTCCGGCAACAAAAAAGCCGGGGCTGAAAACAGCTCCCGGTCAGAGAAACGGTCATGGAGTGCGGCTCCTCACTCACGGCATGCTCCGCGCATGGCAGCACGCCCGGCCAGTTCTTCTGCCCGGGAGCCCAGCATTCGTTCTGCTGCAAAGAAC
>NZ_DBFZUT010000060.1:0-14432 GCF_048519415.1 Faecousia sp.
TTATTATAGCACGGCGGCAGCAACAATGCAAACATTTGTTTTTGTACACGGAACCTCTGATGAAATCCCCTGCGGCGGCTGGCGGATCTTTTTCGCCAATCCATCGGTTCGAAAAGCTTGGAGTATTGCGCAGCCGTTGGCGGCTTCGCCGCCTTACGGATGCGGCATACCCCTTGCGGGTACACAAAGTACGCCTGCGCTTTCCAAACCTTGTCTTGACAAAAAATCCCTCGCCATCCGCTCTTGTTGATTTCCTCAGAGGCTCCTGAATTTTTTCACGATTTCATTCATCAGCCAGAGTAAAGCAGCCCCTTGTCCCCGAAATCCGGCAGGTATTCCGTCGTTGCGCTGGAAAAATCCTGCCAATAGCCCGTCAGGCCGCACAGCTCCATCCAGCTCAGCGCCCCGTCATATTCCTCCCGGGTGATGCCGCGGTCAAGCGGCGCGGGCAGATTGCCCATCGGCACATACTGGCTCATGAGCGAAACGGAAACGTCCCGCGCCGGGAACAGCGCCGCGATGGTGTCGAGCGCGGCCAGCGTGTTCGAGAGATACCCCGGCAGCACAAGGTGCCGCACGAGCATTCCCTTCCCCATCTGCCCGTCTTCGTTCAGCTCCGTCCCGCCGACCTGCCGGTACATCTCGCGCAGGGCCGCCGCCGCGACGGCTGGGTAGTCCCGCGCGCCGGACAGCCGTGCCGCCAGCTCCGGGTCGGCGTATTTGTAGTCCGGCAGATAGATGTCGATCAGGCCCTCCAGCTCCCGCAGCGTCTCAACGGATTCATAGCCGCCGCAGTTGTAGATGACGGGTACGGGAAGCCTCGGCGTCAGCGCCGGGAGGATGGACGGCAGAAAATGCGTCGGCGTGACAAGGTCGATGGACTGCGCGCCCTCGTCGATGAGGCGCAGGAACGTTTCGCGCAGGGCCTCCGGCGTCAGCGTCTCGCCCGCGCCGCCGGTCGAGATGACGCCGTTCTGGCAATAGCGGCAGCGCAGCGTGCAGCCGCTGAAAAACACTGCGCCCGTGCCGTAATTGGCACAGATCGGCGGCTCCTCACCGTAATGGAGCATGGCGCGCGCCGCACGCAGCTGCCCCGGCATCCGGCAGAAGCCAAGCTCGCCCGCTTCGCGGTCAACGCCGCACCGCCGCGGGCAGAGCGTACAGGATCGATAAGAAAGCATGGGACCTCCCTGCGCTGCGGTGTTGCCGCCGCGCGTGATTTGTGCTAGAATAGGGTTAAAAATATGGATCGCTGAGTATAGGGCTCGATATAGGAACCGGCCGTCGATGGCGCGTTGTAGGGGAGGGGCATGCCCCTCCCGGCGCTGCACCAGCAGTCGGTACAAGGTGCCGTTAAAATGGTATGCACCGATTGCGTCTGTAGCGGCGCTCAGTGAGCGCCTTACAGGCTGGCAATAATTGCGGCACAAATTATTTGGCGCAATGCCTCCAAGTTTGTCATTGCGAGGCCCCAAAGGGGCCGTGGCAATCTCGGGAAGGCAGTTGCGATTTCGCCGAAGTCAGCCTGTTATCCGGCCATGTGCTGCGAGATTGCCACGTCGCTTCGCTCCTCGCAATGACACGTCAGGCTGGTGCGGCGGTGCATCAGTGCCCTCGTGCGGTTGAATTACCCCGTACAGGGCGGTCACTGACCGCCGCTACATTGGCGTGTGCGCTCGGCGGAGTGCCACCAAAACTTCGGCCTGCAAGGCGCTCACTAAGTGCCGCTACAGACGCAATTGGTTTGTACGTTTTTATCGACAGCCTGTGCGAATCGGCAGCATTGCGCCGGGCCCGGCTGTCCCCTCCCCTACAGAGCGCCGTCGGTACTCGCCCGGCCCATTCCGCGAACCGAAACAGGGGAATCATATGCTGAAAAAGAACGAAATTTACCGTACCGCCGTCTCCGGCTTCACGAGCGAGGGCCTCGGCGTCTGCCGGGTGGACGGCTGCGCCGTCTTCGTGCCGAACGCCGCGCCGGACGAGGAATACGACCTGCGCATCACGCACGTCGGCAGGCACGCGGCCTATGGCCGCATCGAGCGTATCCTCACGGCCTCGCCGGACCGCTGCACCCGGCTCTGTCCGGATGCCAAGCGCTGCGGCGGCTGCGACTTCTGGCACCTGCGCTATCCGGCGGAGTGCCGCATCAAGGCGCAGCGCGTGACGGACGCCCTGAACCGCATCGGCGGGCAGGACCTGCCGCTCGTCGCCCTGACGCCCGCGCCGGCGTGCGAGGGCTACCGCAACAAGGCCCAGTTCCCCGTCGCCATGGGGAAGACCGGCATCGAGGCGGGTTTTTTTGAAAAGGGAACGCACAACGTCGTCCCCGTGGAGCACTGCCGCATCCAGCCCGCCTGCGCCGAGCAGGCGCGCAGCGCCGTCCTGCGCTACGCCCGCCGCTGGAATGTCCCGGCCTATGATGAGACCGCCCGCACCGGCCTTCTGCGGCATATCTATGTCCGCCATGCCGAGGCCACGGGGCAGGTGCTTGTCTGCCTTGTCGTCAACGGCGAGCGCCTCCCGCAGGAGGACGCCCTTGTCGATACGCTGCGCAAAACCGTGCCCGGCCTGCGCTCCGTCGTTCTCAATACGAACACGCGCTGCGGCAACGCCGTCCTCGGCGAGACCATGCGCACGCTCTGGGGCGACGATGCCATCGAGGATATCCTGTGCGGCCTGCGCTTCCGCATCTCGCCGCGCTCGTTCTATCAGGTCAACCGCACGCAGGCAGAGCGGCTCTACAGCAAAGCGCTGGCAGCAGCCGGTCTGACCGGGACAGAGACGGTCCTTGACCTCTATTGCGGCACGGGCACCATCACGCTCTGCCTTGCGCGGCAGGCGAAGCGCGCCGTCGGCGTCGAGCTTGTCGAGGCCGCCATCCGCGATGCGCAGGAAAACGCCCGCCGCAACGGCATCGGAAACGCGGAATTCTTCTGCGCGGATGCCGGACAGGCCGCCCAGCGCCTCTGCGCCGCCGGGGAGACGCCGGATGTCATCGTCGTCGATCCGCCGCGCAAGGGCCTTTCCGCCGATGTCATCGAGGCCATGGTCCGCATGGCCCCGCAGCGCATTGTCTATGTCTCCTGCGACCCGGCCACTCTCGCGCGCGATGTCCGCAGCCTCACGCAGCAGGGCTACGCCCTCACGCACGCCGAGGCCGTCGACCTCTTCCCCCGCTGCGCCCATGTGGAGACGGTGTGCAGGCTGGAGCGGGTCAAGTGAAATCTAATATGTAGGGGAGGGACATGTCCCTCCCGGCTGCGCACCGGCGCAATCAACAGGCCGCCGTTAAAATGGTGTGCACCGATTGCGTCTGTAGCGGCGCTCGTTGTACAAGGCCGCCGCGCGAGAGAAAAATGTAGCGGCGCTCAGTGAGCGCCATGCAAGCTGGCAGCATATGCTGCAGGGATTCTGCGGCGCAATGCCTCCAAGTTTGTCATTGCGAGGCCCCAAAGGGGCCGTGGCGCCCTGAGCGCGAAGCGCGAGGAAGTGCCCTTGGGGTGCAATCTCGGGAAGGCAGTTGCGATTTCGCCGATGACTTCCCTGTTGTCCGGTCGGGTTCTGCGAGATTGCCACGTCGCTTCGCTCCTCGCAATGACAAATCTGATAGCCTTGCGCCATGAGGCAATGCGGCGCATATTGCAAGCCTCCATGGCGCTCACTGAGCGCCGCTACAGTCAAATTTGATAGCGATTGCGTTCGGCGGCACTCTGTGTATATCGGCAGTGCCTTCCCGAGATTGCCACGTCGCTTCGCTCCTCGCAATGACAAATCTGGGGGCATTGTGCGGTCGGCAAAGCCGCTCTATAACTTGCCAGCCCGCAAGGCGCTCACTGAGCGCCGCTACAGACGCAATCGGTTTTCGCGTTTTTATCGACAGCCTGTGCGAATCGGCAGCATTGCGCCGGGGCCGGTTGTCCCCTCCCCTACAATTATTTATGATTTCCCCTACAGCCTCTCATACGGCTGCATATCGCGGAACTCTCCCGGCGTGCGGCCGGTATCCTTGCGGAACGCATTGGCGAAGGCCGTTGAGGACGGGAAGCCGCACAGCGCGGAAATGTGCCGCACGGTGTCGTCCGTGCCGCGCAGCAGGACCTTGGCCTTCGCCAGCCGCAGGCGAACGATGCGCGCATAGGGCGTCTCGCCGAAGCGGCGCTTGAACGCCGTGATGAAGTGGTTGCGCTGCATGCCGCACTGGGCCGAAAGGCCGTCGATCGCCAGCGGCTGCGTGTAGTGCAGGTAGATGAATTCCTCCATCGCCCCCAGTGTGTCGGCGGACTGCTCCTCCGCCTGCGCGGGGCGCGGCTGCGGGCGGCAGCCGCATTCGATCAGCTCCGAGATGACGAGGGCCGCCAGACAGCGCAGGTCCGCCTCGTCGCGCCGCCCGTGAAATTCCTCCTGAAACAGGCGCAGAAAGCGGCGCAGCCGCTCCGACACCGCAAACATCGGCCCGAACTGCGCGCCGTCGAGGCCCTTTTCGCGCAGGCGCTGCACCATAAAATTCGGCGAGACCTCGAGGCTGATGTTCGCAACGTCGCATTGCTCCAGCGCCTGCCCGTGGCGCACGCCGCTCTGCACGGGGTAGACCATGCCGGGGCGGCCAAAATAGACGTCCGTCCCCTGCAGGATGATGGGCATGGGCGCCAGCGGCAGCAGGAATTCATAGGCCGCGTGGCTGTGCGTGAACGGCGCGACGACCTGATCGGGCGAGCGCCGCAGCTCTGCCACGGACAGAATGCTGCAGTAGCTGTGATCGCACAGCTTCGTCAGATACCCGCGCTGCGGGCAGTGGGCCTGAAACAGCGGATTCATTCCCCTGCCTCCTCGCGCTGCGGCTCGTGGCGGCTGAACAGGAACTGCCGGAATGTCTGCTCCTTGCCCTCACGCCAGCGGGCAAAGTTCGACCGGTGCGCCCAGAGCATGGCCGGGAAGATCAGCGCCAGCGCGATCGTGCCGCGCCAGTCGCCCGTCCGCAGCAGGTAGAGCGGCGCATAGACCAGCGCCGTCAGCAGCGGCAGGATGCTCGCCCGGTTCCAGATCATGCCGATGAGGAACATCAGAACCAGCAGCGGCAGCACCAGCTCCGGCGTCAGACCGAGCACCGTGCCGCACAGGCAGGCCGTCCCCTTCCCGCCGCGGAAGCGCAGAAACACGGGGAAAATGTGCCCCAGCACGCACAACAGCCCGGCCAGCGCCGCGCACAGCGGCGGCAGCAGCAGGCGCAGCGGGAACGTCACGACAAAAGCCTTGGAGACGTCCAGCGCCATCACGACCAGGCCCGGCTTCAGCCCGGCAGCCAGCATCATGTTCGTGGCCCCGGCGTTGCCGCTGCCAAACGTGCGGATGTCAAAGCCCCGCCGCCGCGACAGCAGATACGACGGGCTGAAGCATCCGGCAAAATAGCCCAGCAGGGCGCAGAGGATGTATTTGCTCATCCGAAGAATCCCCCCATGATCCGTCCGTTTTCTTCATTATATCACAGGATTTTCTGAATTTCCACAGGAGGCATTCCCATGCACGAAAAACACGAAAAAACCAATGCCATGCGCCAGCTCGACCGCAAAAAGGCCGCCTACACCGTCCATTCCTATGACGGCGGCGCGCTCAGCGGCACAGAGGTCGCCGCCGCGCTCGGGCAGGACCCGGCGCATTGCTTCAAAACGCTCGTCACCGTCGGCAAAACCGGCGGGCATTATGTCTTCATGATCCCCGTCGCGGCTGAGCTGGACCTGCGCAAGGCGGCGTCCGCCGCGGGCGAAAAATCCGTCGCCATGCTCCCGCAGAAGGAGCTTCTGCCCCTCACGGGCTATATCCACGGCGGCTGCAGCCCCATCGGCATGAAAAAGCAGTTCCCTACGTTTGCGGATGCAACGATCGCGGACGGCGAGACCGTCTGCTTCAGCGGCGGCCGCGTCGGCCTGCAGATCGAAACGACGCTCGCGGTCCTGCAGAGTGTCGTTCCCGTCACGCTGGCGGACCTGACGGTGTGATCATTGCAGGGGAACGGACAGCCGGGCCCGGCGCCGCACTCACGACCGGTACAGGCCATCGTGAAAATGGTATGTCCCCCCGAATTGTCATTGCGAGGAGGCCATAGGCCGACGTGGCAATCTCGGGAAGGCATTTGCAGTTCGTACAAGCCGCCGTTAAAATGGTGCGTACCGATTGTGTCTGTAGCGGCGCTCAGTGAGCGCCATGGGTACTCACAAATTTCCGTGCATTCCCGCCGACCGCACCCGCCATTGTAGGGGAGCGGCATGCCGCTCCCGGCGCCGCACTCACGACCGGTACAGGCCATCGTGAAAATGGTATGTCCCCCGAATTGTCATTGCGAGGAGGCCGGAGGCCGACGTGGCAATCTCGGGAAGGCAGTTACGTTTTCGCCGGGGCTTTCCTGTTGCCTATCCCGTTACTGCGAGATTGCCACGTCGCTTCGCTCCTCGCAATGACAAATCTGAAAGCCGGTGCTTTCCGTTTTCCACTTTCTGCATATCGTCCCCCCTACAATCCCATACCTGAAAAACACCGCCCGGTGGGGGTCATCCCATCGGGCGGTGCTGCCATTTATTTTGCGGAATAGAACGCCGTGCACAGGCGGACGAACGCATCCTGATCGGCGGCGGCCATCAGCTCGCGGGCGGAGTGCATCGCAAGGATCGGCACGCCGATATCGGCTGCGGGCATGGCCAGCAGCGACGAGGCCATGGAGCCGACCGTGCCGCCGCCGGGCAGATCGGCACGGTTCATGTAGGTCTGCAGCGGGATGTTTGCCGCACCGCACAGGCCGGAGATCATGGCGCAGGTGTCGGCGTCCGAGGAATAGCGCGGGCTGCGCTTCAGGGCCACGCCGCGTCCGAGCAGCGCGCCGCACGTCACGTCGGCCAGCTCCGGGTGGTTCGGGTGCACAGCGTGCGCGGCGTCGCACGAGAGCAGCATGCCGTTCACGCAGGCGTCGAGATACTGCGCGCGGCTCAGGCCGAGGGCGTCGGCCAGCTTTTCGAGAATGACCGTCAGCGTGCTGCTGTCCGCGCCGCGGCGGGTGTTGCTGCCGATCTCCTCGTTGTCATAGAGCACGGCGAGGTTGATCGTGTCGCCGTCCGCGTCCAGCAGGCCGCGCAGGCAGGCGTGGACGGACGTCAGGTTGTCCAGCCGGGCCGAGGAGAGCAGGTCCTGCTCAAAGCCGACGAGCTGCGCAGGCTCGTGGCAGTAGGCGCACAGCTCAAAGGACAGAATGTCCTCCGCCGCTGCACCGAGGCGCTCGGCCAGCTTGCCCACGAGGTAGCCCTTTTTCTCCCATGCGTCCTGCACCGTGCGGCACAGCGGCAGCATGTCGACGTTCGGCTTCGTGGGAACGCCCTTGTTCACCTCGCGGTTGAGGTGGATGGCGACGTTCGGGATGATGGCCAGCGGCTCGTCCCATGCGACAAGGCGGCGCGCCGGGCGCATGGGGTCGTCCGTCCGGACGAGGGCCACACCGGCAAGGCCGAGCGGGCGGTCGAGCCAGGTGTTCAGGATCGCGCCGCCGTAGGGCTCAACGCTCAGACGGCAGCAGCCGCCGGAAACGAGCTCCGGCTGCGGCTTGATGCGCATGCAGGGCCAGTCCGTATGCGAGGCGGCGATGCGGAACACATCGCGCGCGCCGACGGTGATGGCGGCGAGAAACGTGCCGCTGCTCACAAAGTAGCGGCCGCCGCGCTTCACGGCAAACGGCGCGCCCAGCTCCAGCGGGGTGAAGCCCTGTGCGGTGAGGGCCTGCTCCGCCATGGCGACGGTATGCCACGGCGAACGCCCGCCGTCCAGCCAGTGCATCAGCTCGGTGCAGAATTCAGACATGTCAGACATGGATAATCGCTCCTTTTATTTATGGCAGCACCGCATCATTGCATTGTGCGGCGCTGCCTTATTTATATAGTTGGGAATCGGGAATAGGGCGGCATTGGTGCGTTTGTAGGGGCGGGGCATGCCCCGCCCGTCCGCGAAGCGGCAAAAGGACAGCCAAATCGATAGGATGCACCGCTGTCAGCGCCGTGCCTCCTGATGTGTCATTGCGAGGGCGCTTCGCGCCCGTGGCAATCTCGGGAAGGCAGTTACGTTTTCGCCGACGGCTTTCCTGTGATCTGGTCGGGTACTGCGAGATTGCCACGTCGCTTCGCTCCTCGCAATGACAAGTCGGGGGCAGTTGCCGTTTTAACGGCGGCCGGTACGAATTGTTCGTGCAGCGCCGGGCGGGGCATGCCCCGCCCCTACAAGGGCAGTTGCCATTTTAACGATGCCCTGTACGAGTCGGCGGTTTACCGCCGGGCCCGGCTGTCCCCTCCCCTACAGCACCCCGCGGTCTGCCGGATTTTCTCCATTGTACCATATTCCCCGGGAAAAATCCACCCTGTCGGAAAAAAGCGGTCTCTCTCCGTAAAATCTATGGAAAAGCGCTTGAAAACCGGACCCTTTTGTGATACGATAAATTTGTATCAAAATGAGTGTACTGCGCGCAGGCGCGGGCTTCATTTGCACACAGATACCACAATATTAGGAGGCAAACACCATGAATGTAGCAGAGATCATGGAACAGCGCAACGCATTTTCCTTTGAAGTCTTCCCCCCGAAGACGGACGTTGGCATGGAGAAGCTGTGCGGCGAGGGCGGCGTGCTTGAGAAGCTCTATACGCTCAATCCGGATTACATCTCCTGCACCTACGGCGCTGGCGGCACGAACGTCGGCAAGAACCTTGAGGTCCTGAAGAAGATCAAGGCCGACGGCAAGTGCACCCCCGTGACGCACTTCACCTGCGTGGCCAACACCAAGGAAGGCATCAAGGACCAGCTCCAGACCTATCTGGACAACGGTATCGACCACATGCTCGCGCTCCGCGGCGACATCCCCTTTGGCTGGACCGGCACGAACGGCGACCTGCACTATGCCACCGAGCTGGTGAAGTTCGTCCGCAAGGAATTCGGCGACAAGTTCACCATCGCCGTCGCAGGCTCCCCCGAGGGCCACATTGCCTGCCGTTCTCTGGAAGCCGACATCTCCTTCCTGAAGCAGAAGCAGGATGAGGGCGCAGACTACATCATGACCCAGCTCTGCTGGGATATGGACCAGTTCCGTTACTGGATGGACGCCATCCGCGCCGCCGGCATCTGGATGCCGGTCGATGTGGGTATCATGCCTGTCCTCGACGCCGCCGCCACCATCAACATGGCGCTCTCCCGCAACGGCTGCGTGATGTCCCGCGACCTGTGCGAGATCATCTCCAAGAACTGGATCTTCCCGAATCCGTTCGCTCCGAACGAGTCCGAGGAGTCCATCGCTGCCAAGAAGGCGTCCTTCAAGGAAGCCGGTATCGAGTATACCATCAAGCTCATCGACGAGTATCGCGTCTGCGGCATCAACGGCATCCATCTGTATGCCCTGAACAAGTATGACGACGTCGCCCGCATCGTCAAGGAGTCCGGCATCGTCGACCTGATCTAAGGATCAGGTATTTGGCGGTACCGCGCAATTGCTGAATTGTGCGCTGCTGCCGGTTTGGGCTGCCGGATTTCCGGAGCTGCCCCAAAATTTGCTCACCTTTTCGCGCTGCCGGGCGGCTCCGCCGTCCGGCAGTTCCCCCACTGCACAAAGGAGGTTTTCCCATGGCCTATACCATTGCTGTCGCCGGAAAGGGCGGCGTCGGAAAAACGACGGTCTGCGGCATGATGATCGACGCCCTCATCAAGGGCGGCAAGGGTCCGCTGCTCGTCGTCGACGCGGATGCCAATTCCAATCTGAACGAGGTCCTCGGCGTCGAAGCCGGTGTCTCCCTCGGCCAGATCCGCGAGGAGATCGCGCAGGCGGAGCTCCGCGGCGATACGATCCCCAAGAGCATGACAAAGGCGGACTATGCCGAATACCGCTTCGAATCCGCGCTGGCGGAGGAGGACGATTTCGACATGCTCGTCATGGGCCGCACACAGGGCAAGGGCTGCTACTGCTACGTCAACGGCGTGCTCAAGACCCTGCTCGACAAGTATATCGGCGCTTACCGCTATGTCGTCATCGACAACGAGGCCGGTATGGAGCACATCGCCCGCGGGACGCTCCCGCATGTCGATGCGCTGCTGCTCGTCTCCGACTGCTCGCGCCGCGGCGTGCAGGCCGTTGCCCGCATCGCCGAGATGGTCCGCGAGCTGGACCTGAAGCCCGGCCTCATGAAGCTCATCATCAACCGTGCGCCCGGCGGCGTTCTCTCCGACGGCGTGCGCGAGGAGATCGAGGCCCATCATCTGGAGCTTGCCGGCGTCCTCCCACAGGACGATGCCGTCTACGAAGCGGACTGCGACGGCAAGCCCAGCTCGAAGATCCCCGATGCCAGCCCGGTCAAGCAGGCGCTGCACGGGATCATGCAGGACCTGAGCCTGTAAGGCAGCCCCGCACAATTGCATGCTCCCGCTGAATTGTGCGGCGCTGCCGTAAAATCCATTTTTCTTTCTTATCGGAGAACCAACGGAGGCCCGGCCGTCCGGTCCGGCTTCCCGATCAACCATTTCAGGAGGAAAACACAATGTCTTTTGAACCCAAAACGCAGGCGTTCAATTCGTCGATCAGCTCTGTTACCATCGGCACTGGTGACAAGGCAGTCACGCTCGGCGGCATTAACGTTCTGCCCTTCTACGCATTCGACGCGCCCATCACCAATGCGCCGAAGATCGGCGTAGAGATCACCGACCACGGCATGGCGGCTTATCCGCAGGCCGGTCTGCAGGAATTCTATGCCGGCTGCCAGACCGTGGCCGACATGGCAAAGCGCGTGGAGACGATGCACGGCGCATCGTTCATCTGCCTCCACTTCGAAGGCGCTGACCCCAACGGCGATAACCGCTCCATCGAGGAGTGCGTCGAGATCGCCAAGTCCGTTGCCGATGCAACGGATCTGCCCCTCGTCATCATGGGCTGCAAGAACATCGAGAAGGATGCGGAGCTCTTCACGAAGGTCTCCGAGGCCCTGCAGGGCAAGAACATCCTCGTCTTCTCCGCCCGTGAGGAGAACTACAAGTCCGTCGGCGCCTCCGCCGTCATGGCCTATGGCCAGAAGGTCGGCGCAGAGTCCGCCGTCGACATCAACCTTGCCAAGCAGCTCAACGTCCTGATGACGCAGCTCGGCGTCGCCCCGACGTCCATCGTCATGAACGCCGGTTCCGCCGCAGCGGGCTACGGCTATGAGTACGTTGCCTCTACCCTCGACCGCATCCGTGCGGCTGCCCTCGCCCAGAGCGACACGCAGCTCCAGATGCCCATCCTCACGCCCGTCTCCCCCGAGACCTGGTCCGTCAAGGAATCCATGGTCAGCGAGGCCGATATGCCCGAATGGGGCAGCGCCGAGGAGCGCGGCATTGAGATGGAGATCACCACGGCTGCCGCCTGCCTCGCCGGCGGCTCCGATGCCGTCATCATGCGTCATCCCGCGGCCATCAAGGCCATCAGCGAGATGATCGAAGCGCTGGTCTGAGCGGAAGGAGGAACATACAATGGCACTGAAAGGCTTGGATATCTTTAAGCTCTCTCCCAAGAAAAACTGTAAGGAATGCGGCAGCCCCACCTGCATGGCCTTCTGCATGAAGGTCGCACAGGGCGCCGTCGCTCTGGATAAATGCCCGTACTTCTCCGAAGAAGCCAAGGCAAAGCTCTCCGAGGCCACTGCGCCTCCCATGAAGACCATCACGGTCGGCAATGACATCAAGCTCGGCGGCGAGACCGTCCTGTTCCGCCACGAGAAGACCCTTGTCAACCGCAACCGCTTCGCCGTTCCCGTCTGCACCTGCATGGACGAGGCCGCTGCCGATCAGAAGCTGGCCGACATCCAGAAGGTCGACTATGAGCGCATCGGCGAGCGCGAGTACATCGAGTTCGTCATGGTCCGCTGCGAGAAGGATTCCGCCGATAAGTGGGAAGATCTCGTCAAGAAGGCCGCCGCAACGGGCCGTACCCTCATCCTCAACTGCACCTGCCCCGAGTGCGCGAAGAAGGCCCTTGCCATCTGCAAGGACGGCAAGCCCATCCTCAACGGCGCCACGCCGGAAAACTTCGAGGAGATGAGCGCCATCGCCACCGAGGCGGGCGTGACCCTCGGCGTCCATGCCGACAGCCTGTCCGAGCTGCATGACCTCATCGCCAAGCTCGAGGCCGCGGGCAACAAGAACCTCATCATCGACGTCACCGGCAAGACCGTCAAGGAGACGTTCGCCAACACCGTGCTCGTCCGCCGCACCGCGCTGAAGGACGGCGACCGCACCTTCGGCTATCCCTCCATCGTCGATCTGGCCAAGCTGGCCGCGGGCGACGAGCATCTTGAGACCGCCCTGGCCGCCGTCTTCACCCTGAAGTACGGCTCCATCATCGTCATGGAGCGCCTCGGCTATGCAGAGGCCCTGCCGCTGTACGGCCTGCGCCAGAACGTCTTCACCGACCCGCAGAAGCCGATGAAGGTCGCGCCCGGCATCTACCCGATGAACGGCGCAACGCCCGACGATCCCTGCATGCTGACCGTCGACTTCGCCCTGACCTACTTCCTCGTCTCCGGCGAGATCGAGCGCTCCAATGTGCCGGTCAACCTGCTCATCACCGACGCCTCCGGCATGTCCGTCCTGACGGCATGGGCCGCCGGCAAGTTCTCCTCCAGCTCCATCAAGAAGTTCTTCGATGAGTTCGAGCTGGACAAGAAGATCAATAACCGCACGCTCGTCATCCCCGGCAAGGTCGCCGTCATGAAGGGCGAGATCCAGGACAAGCTGCCCGACTGGAACGTCGTCGTCGGCACCCGCGAGGCCGTTGAGATCGTCAAGTTCCTCAAGGACGGCGAGCACATCAAGGCTGCTGAGGCCGTCGCCGCCACGAAGAAGCCGAAGGAAGAGAAGAAGGAAGTCGTCGACGCCGACGCTCCCATCGACTATTCCAAGCTCGTCATTCCGGAGATCCCGCACAAGGATCTCGGCGTGACCTACAAGCAGCGCAATGTCGAGTCCAAGAAGTTCGTCACCATCGGCGAGCGCATCCACTGCATCAGCCCGGTCATCCGCGAGGCCATGGCCACGTTCAACCCGGATCCCATCCTCGAGCGTGCTGCGCAGCAGATCAAGGCCGGCGCCACCTATCTGGACGTCAACATCGGCCCTGCCGAGTCCAACGGCCCCGAGCTCATGACCTGGGCGGTCAAGCTCCTGCAGGAGAACTTCAACAACGTCCCGCTGGCCCTCGATACCGCCAACAAGAAGGCCATCGAAGCCGGTATCCGCGTCTATAACCGCACGAACGGCAAGCCCATCGTCAACTCCGCCGATGCAGGCTCCCGTATCTCCAACATCGACCTGGCAGCTGCCAACGACGCCATCGTCATCGCCCTCTGCTCCGCCGACGGCATCGCGAAGGACAACGACGAGCGTATGCACCACTGCCACACCATGCTCGATCGCGGCATGGCGCTCGGCATGGAGGCCGAGGACCTGTGGTTCGACCCGCTGTTCCTTGTCGTCAAGGGCATGCAGGATAAGCAGATGGACGTCCTGAACGCCATCAAGCTCTTCGCCGATGAAGGCCTGAAGTCCACCGGCGGCCTGTCCAACAACTCCAACGGCGCGCCGAAGACCCTCCGCCCGATCATGGACTCCGCCCTCGTCGCCATGGCGATGATGCAGGGCCTGACCTCTGCCATCGTCAACCCGAACGACCTGCGCCTGATGGAGACCATCAAGTCCTGCGATATCTTCAAGAACAACGAGCTGTATTCCGACAGCTATCTGGAGATCTGATCCGCAAACCCTGTCACCCAGCCCCGAGCATTCGGGGCTGGGTGCAGCCGCATTCTCGGAGCATGGAGAAAATGCAGGAAAATAAAGAAAAAAGCCCGCATTTTCCCCATGCCCCGATGCGCACAGCCGCGCGTTGTAGGGGCGGGGCATATGAAAAATGAATTATGGAGAATACGCTGGCCTCCGGCCTCGCGTTGTAGGGGAGGGGCATGCCCCTCCCGGCGACGCACTGGCAGCCCGTACAAGCCATCGTTAAAACGGCACCAGCCCCGATTTGTCATTGCGAGGAGGCCGACGGCCGACGTGGCAATCTCGGGAAGGCAGCTGCGGCTCGTACCGGCCGTCGTGACAGTGGTATGCACCGATTGCGTCTGTAGCGGCGTTCCCTGAGCGCCTAGCGCACCTGCGAATTTTCATCAGGAGGAAACCGAATGAAAAGAAAACACATGATCCGGGCTTGCCTCCTGCTTTTCTGCCTTCTCCTGTGCACGGCCTGCCGAAGCGAATCCAAACCAAAAGAGACGCGGTTCAGCTTTGTGAGCGAGGACAGCCTCACCATAGTCAATGCGGAGGGGCAGGAGCTTCATTTTGCAGACAAAGTATGGAGCGGTACGATGCCGGTGCTGGACGGCCATTTCACAGTG